>DAIUBZ010000081.1:0-7642 GCA_036846445.1 Sphingopyxis sp.
GACGCCAGCTTTGCCGAATTGCTGGCCGCTGAACCCGCGCCGCCGCCCGCGGCCAGGCGCCGGGCGAAAGCGCCGGCCAAAGCGCCCCCGGAAACCACGGCGAAGTCGGCCAAAAACCTTGCCAAACCCCGCGCCAAGCGCAACAGAGGCGCGGGCTAAGTGCGCGCGTCGCCAACAGGACAGTGACCATGATTTTCCCCGCCGCGCTGAGCGCCGAAGCCGAACTGGCGCGCGCCGCCGACTATGCCGAATGGAGCGCCGCGGCGCAGGTGCTGGACCAGAAAACCGGCATGGCCAGTTGGCGGGCTGCCGATGCCAGCGAACATTATGACCATCACGCCATCCGGGCGCGGCTGGAGCGGCTGACCCGGCTGATCGAGGCGCGGGATATTGCCGGCCTGTTGTTCGTGCTGAACGAGGGCATTCACGGCAATATGGACGGGATGGGCACCGAGCGATTGTATCAAAAGGCGCGGTTCGGCACCAAACAGGTGATCGAGCAATATGTCGCCGCCGTGGTCACCGCGCTGGAAATGATCGAGCGGGCGCGCGGGGTGCCCGCCGATGACAAGCGCGATTTTTTCCGCCGGGCGCAGCATTGCTATGGCCGCTCGGCGCTGCTGCTCAGCGGGTCGGGCTCATTCCTGTTTTTCCACGTCGGCGTGGCGCGGGCGATGTGGGCCGAGGGGGTTTTGCCGACGATATTGGCCGGGGCCAGTGGCGGGTCGATCGTTGCCGCGATGATCTGTTCGCGGCCCGATGCTGCGGTCGGCGAGGCATTGTCGGGCCAGGAAATGGCCTGGCCCGCGCAATTGGACGGGGCCGGACGGCAGGCGCGGCGGCTGCGATCGGACGAGGTGCGGGCGCGGCTGGAGGCGGTGATCCCGGATCTGACCTTTCAACAAGCCTATGAACTGTCCGGGCGGCATTTGAATGTGTCGGTTGCCCCGGCGGAACGCCATCAAAATGGCCGGCTGCTCAACGCCATCGCCTCGCCCAATGTGCTGGTGCGCGAGGCGGTGCTGGCGAGCTGTGCGGTGCCGGGGGTGTTTGATCCGGTCACGCTGGCCGCCCGCGATGCCAAGGGGCGGCGGGTGCCATATCAGCCCGACCGGCGCTGGGTGGATGGATCGGTCACCCATGATGTCCCGACCAAGCGGCTGGAGCGATTATATGGCGTGAACCACCATATTGTCAGCCAGGCCAATCCGCTGGCGCTGCCCTTTGCCACCGATATGCGCAAGCAAAAGGCCCCGCTTGAATCCATCCGCCATGCCACGATGATGACGGTGAAGGCTTGGCTGAATGCCAATCTGGAAATTTTCCGGCGGCCATTGGCGGCGGTGCCGCCGCTCAACAGCCTGGCCAATCTGACCATGTCGCTGATCAATCAGGAATATACCGGCGACATCAACATCATCCGCCCACCGCGTTTCTGGTCGCCAACCAAGATGATGAGCGATTTGTCACAGGCCGAGATTGATGATCTGATCGACACGGGCATGCGCACCGCCTGGCCCAAAATTGAAATGGTCCGCACCCAGACGGCGATCAGCCGGTCGCTTGAGGGCATATTGGCGCGAATCGATCGCCGCGCCGATGTGGACGCGGGCGCGGCCCGGCGCCCCGTGCGCTAGGGGCGGCCCACAGCCATGGACATTGGCCTTGTCACCCTGCCGCCATCCAGCCGGGCCGCCGGGGCGCGGCTGCACCTGACCATCTGGCCGGTGGCGGCTCCGCGCGCCGCCGTGCTGCTGGCGCACGGTTTTGCCGAATATGCCGGGCGCTATGCCCATGTTGCGGCGCGGCTGAATGCGGCGGGATTTGCGGTCTATGCCCCCGATCATTGGGGCCATGGCTGGTCGGACGGACGGCCCGGCGATGTTCCGGATTTCGGGGTCTATCTGGATGGGATGGCGGCCACGCTGGCGCGGGTGCGGGCGGACCACCCGGCGCTGCCCCGGCTTTTGATCGGGCACAGCATGGGCGGGCCGATTGCGCTGTTGCACCTGCTGGCGCATCAGGCGGATTATGCCGCCGCCGCAGTGTCGGGCGCGGCGGTCGTGCCCGCTGATCCGCCATCCCGCGCGCTGATCCTGATCAGCCGGATTTTGGCGCGCCTCGCCCCCCGATTGGGGGTGGTGGCATTCGACCCCGATGGCGTGTGCCGGGACCCGGCGGTGCTGGCCGCCTATCTGGCCGATCCTTTGGTTTATCATGGCAAAATCGGCGCGCGGCTGGCGGCGGAATTGTTTGACGCCATGGCGATGGTGCGGGCGGGCGCGCCCCGCCTGACCCTGCCGCTGTTGATTCAGCACGGCGGCGCGGACGCGGTGACCGCGCCTGCGGGCAGCGAATTTCTGGCCGAACATGCGGGCAGTGCGGCCAAGCTGCTGAAAATCTATCCCGGCCTTTATCATGAAATCTATAACGAGCCGGAGCGAGACATGGTGCTGGATGATTTGGTGGGCTGGCTGGACCGCCACATCGCGGCGGGCCGGGCATGAGCTGGCTATGGCTGACGCTGGCGGCGCTGCTGCTGCCGCTGTTGGCGTTGCTGCTGGCCTATCTTGCCGCGCCCGCCTGGCTGCTGCGCGCGGTGCGCGACTGGCTGCGGCGGCGCGGGCGGTTGGCGGTTCGGCGGCTAAGCGCGGGCGGCCATGACTGGCCTTATCTGGAGGGCGGGCCGCGCGGCGGCACGCCGCTGGTGCTGGTCCATGGCTTTGGCGGTGACAAAGACCATTGGGCGCTGATCGCCCGCTATCTGACCCGCGACCATCATGTCATCATTCCCGATCTGGTGGGATTTGGCGACAATGGCCGCGACGCCAGCCTGTCCTATGCCATTGCCGACCAGAGCGCGCGGCTGGGGGCGTTTCTGGACGCGCTGGGGCTGGGGCCGTGCCATATTGTCGGCAACAGCATGGGCGGCTGGATTGCGCTGACCATCGCGCTGACCACGCCGCCGCGGCTGGCCAGCCTGACCTTGGTGAACAACGCCGGGGTGATTGGCACGGTGGAAAGTGAATTGCAGCAATTGGCGGCGGCCGGCGTCAATCCCCTGAAATTGACCGGCGCTGACGATGTTGACCGGCTGCTGGCGTTCGTCAACCACCGCCCCCGCCGCGTGCCCGCGCGGTTCAAACAGGTGGTGTGGGACCAGCGCGCGCCGGACGGGCCGCTGCTCGACCAGATTTTTGCCCAGATTGCCGATGAAGGCCTGACTGCCCCGCTGAATGACCGGCTGGGCGAGGTGGCGTTGCCCACGCTGATTATCTGGGGCCAGCATGACCGGCTCATCAATGTGTCGTCCAGCGCGGTGCTGGCCAGCGGGATCGCCGGGGCCGAGGTGCATGTGTTTGACGATGTTGGCCATGTCCCGATGATCGAGGCTCCGGCCCGCACCGCCGGGGTGCTGCGCGCCTTTCTTGCCAAGCAATGACTTTGGGGCCAGTCTGACCGCCAATAATATATGATGGGAGCGGACGGATGGGACGGGAGCTGAGGGTTGGCCTGTTGGGCGGGGGCAGTTGGGGCACGACCGTCGGTGCGCTGGTGTCGCGCAATGCCCCCATCACCTTGTGGGCGCGCGACGCCGCCACGGTGGACGACATCAACCGCAATCAGCGCAACAGCCGCTATCTGCCCGGCTTTGCCCTGCCGCCTGCGCTGACCGCCACCGCCGATCTGGCCGCCGCCGTCGCCCCCGCCGATGTGCTGGTGGTGGGGGTGCCGTCGCACAATTTTCGCGCCGTGCTAACCGATGCGCGCCAATATCTGCGGCCATGGGTGCCGGTCATCAGCCTGACCAAAGGGTTGGAACTGGCCACCGGCAAGCGGATGAGCGAGGTGATTGAGGAGGTTTTGCCGGGCCACCCCGTCGGCGTGCTGACTGGGCCCAATCTGGCGCGCGAGATTTTGGCGGGGCAGGCGGCGGCCAGTGTTTTGTCGATGCCCGATGAAATTGTCGTGCGGGCGCTGCAACCGCTGTTTCACAGCGGCCTGTTCCGGGTGTACACCAACACCGATTTGCTGGGGTGTGAACTGGGCGGCGTGCTGAAAAATGTTGTCGCCATTGCGGTGGGCATGGGCGACGGGCTGGGCGCGGGCGACAACACCCGTTCGGCGTTGATGACCCGGGGGCTGGCGGAAATGGCGCGGCTGGGGGTGGCGCTGGGCGGGCGCAGCGAGACATTTTACGGCCTGACGGGCATGGGCGATTTGATCGCGACCTGCACCAGCACCTTGTCGCGCAACCGCTCGGTCGGGGTGGAATTGGGCAAGGGGCGGCACATTGATGCGATTATCGCCGACATGCACATGGTGGCCGAAGGGGTGAAGGCCACCCCCACCGTCATGGCGCTGGCCCGCGCCCACGGGGTGCCGATGCCGATCGCCCAGGATGTGTTTGACGTGACCACGGGGCGCAAAAGCGCGCGCGAAGTGTTTCGCGGGCTGGTCCGCGCCCGCGCCGGGGCAGAGGGCGAGGCGGGTTAGGCCGGAACCGCCATCATTTGCGCCGCCAGCCGGGCGCGAAACGCGTCCGGGATTGGCATCGCTCCGGCTGGCCCGGTCAGCACCAGCGTGGCATCGCACAGCGCCACACAGGTGCCGGATTGAAACCCGGCGGCGGCAATGTCCCAGCTTGACCGGCCCACCCGGCCGATGGCGCTTGTCACCTCCAATGGTGCCGGGAAATGCGCCTCGGCCAGATAATTAATCTCCACCCGGGCAATCAGCCAGCGCAGCCCCGCCGCCGCCTCGCCCGCGCGGAATTCCTCATCGCGGGTCAGAAATTGACGGTTGAACCGCACCCGCCCGGCCTCGAACAGCGCCGCCATCGCGACATTGTTGATGTGGCCCAGCGTGTCGAGATCCTGAAACCGGGTCTCGATGCTGGTCGTGTGGGGGTAAGCGGCGGGGTCGAGCCGCCGGGGGTCAAATTGGGGCAAATGCCAATCCCTGGGTCGGTGCTGCGCCGATCAGCGCGGGGCCATGCGAATCGCGCCGTCCAGCCGCACATCCTCGCCGTTGAAATAGCTGTTTTCCAGCATCGTCAGCGCCAGATGGGCATATTCGGTGGGATCGCCCAGACGCTTGGGGAATGGCACGCTGGCGGCCAGCGCGTCCTTCACATTTTGCGGCGCGCCCAGCATCAGCGGCGTTTCAAAAATGCCGGGCAGGATGGTGTTGATGCGAATCCCCTCGCTCATCAAATCGCGGGCGATGGGCAGGGTCATGCCGATCACCCCGGCCTTGCTGGCGCTATAAGCCACCTGGCCCATCTGGCCATCTTCGCCCGCCACCGATGCGGTCATCACCATCGCGCCGCGCTCGCCGTCGGGGCCGATGGGGTCCAGCGTCATCATCCCCGCCGCCGATTTCGCCACGCAGCGGAATGTGCCGATCAGATTGATCTGGATCAGCCAGTCAAAGGCCGCCAGCGGATAATGTTTGATGCTGCCGTCGCTTTTCGACCGGCTGGCGGTTTTCATCGCCGCGCCGGTGCCCGCGCAATTGATCAGCACCCGCTCCTGGCCGTGGGCGGCGCGCGCCCTCACAAAGCCCGCGTCGACGCTGTCGTCGCTGGTGACATTGACCTCGCAGAAAATGCCGCCGATTTCGGCGGCAAGGGCGGTGCCCTTTTCTTCCTGCAGGTCGAAAATCGCAACCTTCACGCCCTTGGCGGCCAGCGCCCGCGCGGTGGCGGCCCCCAGGCCGGATGCGCCGCCGGTCACAACTGCGGCGATGGTGGAATCGAGTTTCATTTGGGCAATCTCCTCTTCGCGGTCACAGCCGCTCGATAATCGTCACATTCGCCTGGCCGCCGCCCTCGCACATGGTTTGCAGGCCATAGCGCCCGCCCCGCGTTTCCAGCGCATTGACCAGCGTCGCCATCAGCTTGGTGCCCGATGCGCCAAGCGGATGGCCCAGCGCAATCGCGCCGCCGTGGACATTCAGCCGCGCCGGGTCCGCACCGACATGGGCCAGCCACGCCAGCGGCACCGGGGCAAATGCCTCGTTCACTTCATACAGGTCAATGTCGCCAATCGCCATGCCAGCGCGTTTCAGCGCCTTTTCGGTGGCGAACAATGGCTCCTCCAGCATGATGACCGGATCGCCTGCGGTGACCGAGACATGGTGGATGCGCGCGCGCGGCGTCAGTCCGTGCGCCTTCAGCGCCGCCTCCGACACGATCAGCACCGCCGACGCCCCGTCGCAAATCTGGCTGGCCGATGCGGCGGTGATGCTGCCGCCTTCCTGCAGCAATTTCACGCCCGCGATGCCCTCCAGCGTGGCGTCAAAGCGAATGCCCTCGTCGACGCTGTGCAGCGCCTTGCCATCGGGCGTGTCAATCTCCACCGCGACAATTTCGCGCGCGAACGCGCCGCTGTTGCTGGCGGCGGCGGCTTTGTGGTGGCTGGCCAGCGCAAAGGCGTCCAGATCATCCTTGGTCAGCCCATGTTTCTGGACCATCATTTCCGCGCCCATGAACTGGCTGAACATGATGCCGGGATAGGCGGCCTCCAGCCGGGGCGATTTATAATTGCCCAGCCCTTCTTTCATGAACAACATGGCGGTGCTGCCCATCGGCACCCGGGTCATGCTTTCGATGCCGCTGGCCAGCACCATGTCCTGCGTGCCCGACATGATCGCTTGCGCGGCGAACATCATCGCCTGCTGCGACGAACCGCATTGCCGGTCGATGGTGACGGCGGGAATGCTGTCCGGCAATCGAGACGCCAGCACCGCATTGCGGCCCACATCCATCGTCTGCTCGCCGCCCTGCATCACACAGCCGGTGATGACATCCTCGATCGCCGCCGGGTCGAAATCATTGCGGTCGGCAATCGCGTCCAGCACCGCCGCGCCCAGATCAACCGGGTGCACCCCGGCCAATTTGCCGCCGCGCTTGCCGCCAGCGGTGCGCACCGCGTCCACAATATATGCCGTTGCCATCATCTTGTCCTTGCATCGCTGGAGGGTGGGGAATCAAAGCATGCGCCCGGTCAGGGGGCACGCCGGATCAAAGCGTGCGCCCGATCAAAGCGCACGCCAGATCAAAGCGTGCGCCCGATCAATTCTTTCATAATTTCATTGGTGCCGCCGAAAATCCGGGTCACCCGGGCGGCGCGCCACGCCCGCGCAATCGGATATTCATTCATATAACCAGCCCCGCCGTGCAGTTGCAGGCATTTGTCCATCACCTCCCACTGCAATTCGGTGTGCCACAATTTGGCGGCTGCGCCTTCTTCGGCGGTCAGTTCCTGTTTCAGGTGCCGGGCCAGCGCCCAATCCAGATGGGCCCAGCCGACTTGCAGCTTGGTCTTCAGGTCCGCCAGCACAAAGCGGGTGTTCTGGAAATCAATCACCGGCTTGCCGAACGCCTTGCGGTCGCGGACAAAGGCGATGGTGTCGTCCAGCGCGCGCTGCGCCGAACCTTGCGCCGAAATCGCGATCGACAGCCGCTCCTGCGGCAATTCGCTCATCAAATAGATGAACCCCTTGCCCTCCTCGCCCAGGCAATTGGTGATCGGAATGCGGACATCGTTGAAAAACAGCTCGGACGTATCGGCCTCGTCCATTCCGATTTTGTCGAGGTTGCGCCCGCGCTGAAACCCCTCGCGGTCGGCCTCGACCA
>DAIUBZ010000082.1:0-7624 GCA_036846445.1 Sphingopyxis sp.
CATGATCGCCGCCGTTGCAATCCAATATGTCCAGCGTGTCGATCCGGCTGAAATGATGTTTTTTCAACCACATGGTGAACACGCTGGTCACGCCGGGGTCAAAGCCGGACCCGAGCAGCGCCATCAGTCCGGCGTCACGGAACCGGTCATGATAAGCCCATTGCCAGTGATATTCGAACTTCGCCTCCTCGCGCGGTTCGTAATTGGCGGTGTCGAGATAATGGGCGCCGGTGGCCAGACACGCCTCCATGATGGTCAAATCCTGATAGGGCAGGGCCAGATTGACCACATGGGTCGCGCCAATGTCGCGGATCAGCGCGGCGGTGGCGGCGACATCATCGGCGTCCACCTCGGCGGTAGCGATGGTGACGCCGGTGCGCGCCAGCACCGATTCGGCCACCGCATCGCATTTGAACTTGCGGCGGCTGGCCAGGGTGATGGCCGGGAAAATATCGGGGTTCTGGGCCATTTTGTGCACCGCCACGCTGCCCACACCGCCCGCGCCGATCACCAGCACCTTGTTCATTGCCATCGCTCCTGAAAATCCGATTGCGGCTTGCCTTGCCCTTGCCGCGCTATAGGACAGAGTGATGCAGGATGATAGCATTGACCCAGCTGATGTTGCGCCCGCCGGCCCGCTGACCGATCCTGCGCGGGCGCCCTCGCTGGCCGGGGTTCAGCGCGCCGCCGCGAAAATCGCGGCGATCCTGCCGCCAACGCCGCTGTTGCCGCTGACCGTGGATGGGGTGACATTGTGGTGCAAGGCCGAATGCCTGCAACCCATTGGCGCGTTCAAGATTCGCGGGGCGTGGCACCGGTTGAGCGATCTTGGCCCAGCCGACCGCGCCGCCGGGGTGGTGGCGCTGTCCAGTGGCAACCATGCCCAGGGGGTGGCGTGGGCGGCGGCCCGGCTGGGCATTGCCGCGACCATCATCATGCCCGCCGATGCCCCCGCCGCCAAATTGGCCGCAACCCGGCGGCTGGGCGCGGAGGTGATATTATATGACCGCGCGGGCGGTGAGGACCGGGATGCGGCGGCGGCGGCGGTGCTGGCCGCGCGCGGCGGCACGCTGGTCCACCCCTTCGCCGACCCCTGGGTGATCGAGGGGCAGGGCAGTCTGGCGCTGGAGGCGGCGGCGCAATTGGCGGCGGCAACGGGGCAGCGCTTTGACCGCGCCATCGTCTGCTGCGGCGGCGGCGGGCTGACCGCCGGGGTGGCGCTGGCGCTGCCGGACGCGGCGATCCTGGCGGTGGAGCCGGCGGGCTGGGACGATGTTGGGCGCAGCCTGGCCGCTGGCACCATCCAGCGGGTGGAAAATCCCCCGCCCACTTCCTGCGATGCGCTGCAAACCCCGGCCACCGCGCCGATCAATTTTGCGGTGCTGACGGCGCGGCAGGTGGCGGCGATCAGCGTGACCGAGGCCGAGGTCGCGGCGGCGATGCGGCTGGCGTTTGCGCGGTTGCGGCTGGTGCTGGAACCGGGCGGCGCGGCGGCGCTGGCGGCGGTGCTGGCGGGCAAGGCCGATGTGCACAGCGATCAGGTGGCGCTGGTCACGCTGTCGGGCGGCAACGTCGATCCGGCGGCTTATGCGGCGGTGCTGGCGGGCGGCGGATGAGCCAGGCGGCGCTGGCGGCCCTGTTGCGGGCGGTGGCCGGCGGCGATCAGGCCGCGCTGCGCGAACTTTATGACCGGACATCCGCCAAGCTGTTTGGCGTGTGCCTGCTCGCCGCCGGGGACCGGGCAGCGGCAGAGGAGGCGCTTCAGGACGCCTATCTGAAAATCTGGCGCAAAGCAGGCTATTTTGATCCCGCCCGCGCCTCGCCGATTGCCTGGATGTGCGCGATTGCCCGCAATGCCGCGATTGACGCGCGCCGGGCGCGGGGCACCCTGCCTGAGCCAGTGGATGACGCGGCGCTGGCGCAGAACAACGCCGCCGCTGCCGCGCACGCGGCCGACCAGCATCATTTGCTTGATTGTGTGGACGGGCTTCCGCCAGCCGAAGCCCGCGCGGTGCGGCTGGGCTTTTTCGAGGGGCTGACTCACCGCGAATTGGCGCTGCGGCTGGCGATGCCGCTCGGCACCTTGAAAAGCCTGATGCGGCGGGCCATCCTTGCCTTGAGGAATTGTATCGATGACTGATGTGAATGCCGCCGCTGATGCGCGCACCGCCATGGCCGGTGAACTGGCGCTTGGCCTGCTCGACGGCACCGAACGGGCGGAGGCGCTGCGGCTGATGCTGAGCGACCGCGCCTTCGCTGCCGAGGTGGAGCGGTGGCGGGCACGCACCGGCGATTTATATGACGGGGTGGGCGAAGTGCCGCCGCCACCGGCGCTGTGGGATGGTATCGCCGCCGGGATTGCGGGCGGCGGGGCATTGGGCGGTGCCGTGCCGCCGCCGCTGACGTGGCGCAGCGGCGGGATGATCGCTGGTGGCGCGCTGGCGGCGGGCATCGCCATGGCGCTGGCCATATCGCCGCTGCTGGCCCCCACCACTGCGCCAGCGGCGGCAACCAGCTATGCCGTCGCGCAACTGACCGGCGACATTGCCGGGCTGCGGGTCGCGGCGCGTTATGACCGGGCCAGTGCCACGCTGCGGCTGCGCACCACCGGCATGCCCGATACGCCGACCGCGCCGGTGTTGTGGCTGGTCCCCGCCGATGGCGTGCCGCGCCCGCTGGGCCAGATTGCCCGCGACGGTGAAACCGTGCTGGCAGTGGCGGTGGGGCATCAGGCGCTGATCAACCCGGCGGCCACATTGGCCCTGTCCATGGAACCGCCCAGCGCAATTGGCGCGGCAAATCCCAGCGCGCCGATGGTGGCGCGCGGGGCCATTGACCTCATTTGAAAAAAAATTTCGGGCGCAACATCCAAAGCCGCATCCGCGCCCGTATCTGCTGGTGCTTCCCGCTGAGAGGAGGCTGAACCAGGAGACCGACCCATGACTCGACTGCCCCAGATCGCCGCCCGGACCACTTGGCTGGCCATAGCCATGATCGCCGCCGCCGCTGCCCCCGCCGCCAGTGCGGGCTATCATGGCAAGCCCGCCAAAACGGTCGGCAAAAGTGCGAATATTGTCGAAAAAGCGGCGTCGCTGCCCAATTTTTCCACGCTGGTGGCGGCGGTGCAAGCGGCGGGCCTGGTGGACACTTTGGCCGGCCCCGGGCCGTTCACCGTGTTTGCCCCGGACAATGCCGCCTTTGCCAAATTGCCCAGCGGCACGGTTGACACCCTGCTGCAACCCGCAAACCGCGCTGCGCTGACCGGCATTTTGACCTATCATGTCGTGCCGGGCCGGATCATGGCCAGCGATGTGGTGAATGCGGTGCGGGCAGGCGGGGGGCGCGCCACCTTTACCACCGTCGCGGGCGGCCAGTTGACCGCCCGTTATGACAGCCACGGGCGGCTGATATTGGTGGATGCAAAGGGCGGCCGGTCGAAAATCACCGCCACCGACATCAGCCAGTCGAACGGGGTGATCCACGCCATCGATACGGTGGTCATGCCGCGCTGATCCGCGTGCGGCACAGGGCCGGGGGCTGGCGATTGGCTGGCCCCCGGCCCTGTGGCCATGCCGGTGCCGCCTGTCACCAAATCATCGCCGAACCATCATCAAATCATCATATGACCGGGCCATGTCACCCTGACCAACCGCGAAATGGGGGCAGGCATGGCAGATGTTGTGGCGCGCAAAGCGCCGGGAAACCGCAAAATCGCCGATGCGGTGGTGCGGCGCGGGGCGGATGCGCCGCAGCCGTTGCTGGACCGCGCCTTTGCCTTTGCCTTCCAGCGGCTGGTCTATGCCCAAATCTGGGAAGACCCGGTGGCAGACATGGCGGCGCTGGCGATCCAGCCGGGCGAGCGGATTGCCGCGATCGCCAGCGGCAGTTGCAATGTGTTTTCCTATCTGACCGCTGACCCGGCGGAAATCGTCGCGGTGGATTTGAACACTGCCCACATCGCGCTGGGGGAACTCAAGCAGGCGGCGGCGCAGCATCTGGGCGACCATGCCAATTTCCGCCGCTTTTTCGGCGATGCCGACGATGCCGCCAATCTGGCGGCCTATCACCGCCGCATCGCGCCGCATCTGTCGCCTGCCAGCCGCCGCTATTGGGATGGCCGCGACCTGCTGGGCCGCCGCCGGATTGGCGGTTTTTCCCGTGGGTTTTACCGCCGGGGCCTGCTCGGCAATTTCATCACCATTGTCCACGGTTTTGCCCGGCTGAACGGCGTGCGGCTCGGCGAAATGCTGGCGGCCCGGTCACTGGCAGAGCAGCGGGCATTTTTCGATACCCGGCTGGCGCCACTGTTCGACGCCCGGTTGATGCGCTGGCTGTGCGGCCAGCGGTCTGCGCTATTTGGCCTGGGCATCCCGCCCGCGCAATATGACGCGCTGGCTGATGGTCAGCCAATGGCCGATGTGCTGCGGCGGCGGGTGGAAAAACTGGCGTGCGACTTCCCACTGGCGGACAATTATTTTGCGGTTCAGGCCTTTGGCCGGGGCTATGGCAAGGGGGTGGATGCGCCGCTGCCCCCTTATCTTCAGTCAGAGCATTTCGCGGCGATCAAGGCGCGGGCCGGACGGGTCAGCCTGCGCCATGCCAATATGACCGACATGCTGGCGGCGGCGGATGCGGCCAGCTTTGACGCCTATGTATTTCTGGATGCCCAGGATTGGATGGACGATGCCCAATTGCTGGCGCTGTGGGCGCAGGTGACGCGGACCGCCCGGCCTGGTGCGCGGGTGCTGTTTCGCACCGCGGCGGCGGACAGTCTGCTGCCCGGGCGGCTGCCCGATGCGCTGCTGGCGCGCTGGGAATATTGTGCGGACACCTCCGCCGATTGCACTGCCCGTGACCGTTCGGCCATTTATGGCGGGATGCATCTCTATCGGTTGCGGGGCTGACCGGTGGGGAATGCGGCGGCGGGCCATGCGGCGCGGATGGACGGCATTTACCGCAGCCAACGGCATTTTTACGATCTCACCCGCAAATATTATCTGCTGGGGCGGGACGGCCTGATCGCCGACCTGGCACCGCCCCCGGGCGGCACGGTGCTGGAAATCGGGTGCGGCACCGGGCGCAATCTGGTGCTGGCGGCGCGGCGCTGGCCGCTGGCGCGGCTGTTCGGCATCGATATCTCGCCCGAAATGCTGAAATCCGCCCGCGCCGCGCTGGACCGGGCCGGGCTGGGCAAACAGGTCGCGGTGGCGGCGGGCGATGCCACCAATTTTGACGCGGCGGCGGCGCTGGGCACGGCGCGGTTCGACCGGGTGTATATCAGCTATTCGCTGTCGATGATTCCCCAGTGGCGGGCGGCGCTGGCCCATGCGGCGGGGCTGCTCGCCCCGGGCGGGCAATTGCATATTGTCGATTTTGGGGATCAGGCGGGTCTGCCGGGCTGGTTCCGTGCTGGGCTGCGCGCCTGGCTGGCCCGGTTTCACGTGCGCCCCCGCGATGAATTGCCAGCGGTATTGGCGGCGCTGGCGGCGCAGATGGGTGCCAGTGTTGCCGCCAGCACACCCTATCGCGGCTATGCGGTGCGGGCGGTGCTGACGGCCCCGGCTTAAGCCGCTTCGCGCAATTCCAACCGGCCCCAGATTTCCACCAACCCGGCCACCAGCGCGTCCATCATCGCTGGCGTATGGTGCGGCCCCGGGGTGAAGCGCAGCCGTTCGGTGCCGCGCGGCACCGTGGGATAGTTGATTGGCTGGACATAGACGCCATATTCGGTCAGCAAAATATCGCTAACCTGTTTGGCCCGCACCGCATCGCCGATCATCAGCGGCACAATGTGCGTGACGCTGTCCATCACCGGCAAGCCCGCAGCGCGCATCGCATCTTTCAAATAGGTCGCAGCGGCCTGCTGAGCATCGCGTTCGGCGCAGGATGATTTCAGGTGGCGCACACTGGCCAGTACCCCGGCCACCAGCACCGGCGACAGGCTGGTGGTGAAAATAAAGCCGGGGGCGTAGCTGCGGATCACATCGATGATGTTGCGGTCAGCGGCAATATAGCCGCCCATCACCCCGAACGCCTTGCCCAGCGTCCCCTCGATAATCGTCACCCGGTCGGCGGCGGCGTCGCGGTCGGTGATCCCGCCGCCGCGCGCGCCATACATGCCCACTGCATGAACCTCGTCACAATAGGTGATGGCGTTATATTTGTCGGCCAGATCGCAAATCGCGTGAATCGGCGCAATGTCGCCGTCCATCGAATAGACGCTTTCAAAGGCGATCAGCTTGGGCAGCGCCGGGTCATCTGCCGCCAGCATCTCCTCCAGATGCGCCAGATCATTGTGCCGCCACACCCGCTTGTCGCAACCGGAATTGCGGATGCCCGCAATCATCGATGCGTGGTTCAGCGCGTCGGAATAAATGATACAGCCCGGCAAAATCTTGCCCAGCGTTCCCAGTGTCGCCTCGTTGGAAATATAGCCCGATGTGAACAGCAATGCCCCGGCCTTGCCGTGCAGATCGGCCAGCTCCGCCTCAAGGTCGACATGATAATGGGTGTTGCCGCCAATGTTGCGGGTACCGCCCGAACCAGCGCCGACATCATGCAGCGCCGCCTCCATCGCCGCGATCACCTTGGGGTGCTGGCCCATCGCCAGATAGTCGTTGGAGCACCATACGGTAATCGGCTTTGGCCCGTTGTGCCCGGCGAAACAGCGGGCATTGGGATATGCGCCCTTGTTGCGCAAAATATCGATAAAAACCCGGTAGCGGCCCTCTTCGCGAAGGCGGCCGATCGCTTTTGCGAAAATCTCGTCGTAATTCACGTCTCGCCCTCGCTCCGCCTGCTCGGCTTGCGCTGCCGAAGCTTTGCGCTGGGCTTAAACCCGCCGGCCACCAATTGCCAGTGCTAACGACTCGCACGCAATTGGGTTGCGGCGCGGCCTAAATCGCACTGATTTGCGTGATACCATATGGGGCGAGCGCGGCCAGGCCGGGCGGACGGTGGCCGCCACCAGCGCTGTAAACCGCGCGCCGCAGCGGCGGGCTGTCCGGCCATGGCTGCCCGGCGGTCAGCGCGGTGACCCGCCGGGCGATACCGCCAGCGCCATCAACAAACGCCACCCCCGGCCCGGCGGCGCGCGCCAGCGCCGCCTGAACCAGCGGAAAATGGGTGCAGGCGAGCACGATGGTGTCAATGTCGCCGCCGCCCGGCTGGCTGCGCAAGCGGGCGATTGCCGCCTGCGCCGCCGCATCGGCATTCCCCGTCTGCCCGCGCAGCATCTCCTCCGCTGCCACCACCAGTGCCGGTGCGGCGGCGCGGATGATCCGGCAATCGCTCGCAAATTGCCGGGCCAGATCATCCACATAGGGCTGGCGGATGGTCGCCGCCGTGCCCAACACGCCGATGGTGCGCGTGGTGCTGATCGCGGCGGCGGGCTTGATTGCGGGCACCGTGCCGACCATCGGCGTGTCCAGCACCGCGCGCACCTGGGCCAGCGCAATCGTCGATGCGGTGTTGCAAGCGATGATCGCCAGCCGGGGTCGGATGCGTTCGCACAATCGCCCGAGCAGGGCGCAGACCCGGCTGGCGACAGTCAATTCGCTTTTTTCGCCGTAGGGCAGCCCGGCGAGGTCGGCGGCATAGACAATTGGCGCGCGCGGCACCGCCG
>DAIUBZ010000083.1:0-7540 GCA_036846445.1 Sphingopyxis sp.
AGGGCAGGATGAAGCAAGTGGCGGCAGAACCGGGCAAACTCGACCCCATGCAGCAATTTGAGGTGCAGCCGATCGCCGATTTGTTCAGCATCGGCGGTTACCAGGTGGCGCTGACCAACAGCGCGCTGTGGATGCTGGCCGCGGCCGCCCTGATCTGGCTGTTCATGCTGGGCGGGATGAAACAGGCGGTGGTGCCGGGCCGCTGGCAAATGGCGGTGGAAGGCTTCACCGGCTTCATCGGCAATATGATGCGCGCCAATATCGGGCCAGAGGGGCGGCGCTATACCCCCTATGTGTTTTCGCTGTTCATGTTCATTCTGGTGCTGAATATCGGCGGCCTGTTGCCGCTGGGCCTGTTTGGCATCTACCCCTTCACCGTCACCAGCCATTTTACCATCACGGGCGTGCTGGCGATCGTCAGTTTTGCGATTGTGCTCGCGGTGGGCTTCTGGCGGCACGGCCTGCATTTCTTCTCCCTGTTTGTGCCCAAGGGCACGCCGTGGTGGCTGATGTGGCTGATCCCGGTGGTGGAATTGCTGTCGTTCATGGTGCGGCCGTTCAGTCTGGCGCTGCGGCTGTTTGTGGCCATGACCGCTGGCCATGTGCTGATGAAGGTGTTTGCCTCATTCATCATCGATGGGGTCAGCGCCGGGCCGCTGTTCGGGGTGATGGTGGGCCTGCCCAGTCTGGTGCTGATGATCGGCATCAGCGCGCTGGAATTGCTGGTCGCGGCGGTCCAGGCTTATGTTTTTGCGTTGCTGACATCATTATATCTGAATGATGCGGTGAATTTGCATTGATGTCTCAGGGTTTTATTCAAGTATTTTCTCAAGGAGTATGATGATGGACGTTCAAGCTGCTGCGATGCTGGGTGCCGGGTTGGCGGCAATTGGAGCCGGTATGGCCTCGTTCGGGGTTGGCAATGTGTTTGGCAGCTTTCTGGAAAGCGCACTGCGCAATCCAGCGGCGGCTGACGGCCAACAGGGCAATTTGTTCATTGGCTTTGCGGCTGCCGAACTGCTCGGACTGCTGGCATTTTTGATCGCCATCCTGCTGTATCTCAAGGCCTGAAGTCGGGCTTCACTCACTGCGGAGAACGGCGTTCATGCCCCAAATCGGCCAATTGTCGGAAAATTGGTATGCGGTATCCCAGATTTTCTGGGTGCTGCTGACCTTTGGCTTCGTGTTTCTGGTGGTTGGCAACGGCATGTTGCCAAAGGTTCAGGGCGTGGTTGATGCGCGCGAACGGCAGGTGGCGGGTGACGTTGCCGCAGCCAAGGCCGCGCATGACCGGGCTGATGAACTGAGCCGCCAGAATCAGGCGCTGGCTGATACGGCCCGGGCAGAGGCTGCGGCGGTGGTGCAGGCCGCCAAGGCCGCTGCCGCTGGCTCAGCAGCCGCGCGCCAGGCGGACAGCGATGCCAGTCTGGCCCAGCGGTTGGCTGCCGCCGATGCAGCCATCGGTGCGGCCCGTGACGCCGCCATGGCCGAGGTGCAGGCGGTGGCCGCCGACTGCGCGCAAACTCTGGTCGCGCGGGTCGCAGGATTGAAGGTCAGCGCAGCGGAGGCTAGCACAGCAGTAAAGGCGGTGGCCAATGTCTGAACTGGTGCTGATGCTGGCCGATGGGGCGCAGCCAACCGCGCTGGGCCTTGGTTCGACCCAGTGGGTGTCGCTTGCGATGCTGTTGCTGATCGGCATTTTTGTCTGGAAAAAAGTGCCCGGGATTGTTGCTGGCCTGCTCGACAGCCGGATTGCCGCGATCAAGGCATCACTGGATGAAGCCGCCCGTTTGCGGGCCGATGCTGAGGCACTGTTGGCGGATTATCAGACCCAAATGGCCGGGGCCGCTGATGAGGCAGCCGCCATCAAGCGGCGCGCAGAGGCGGAGGCCGCCGATTTGGTCGCAAAGGCCGAAGCAGACAGCACGGCGCTGATTGGTCGGCGGCAAGCGCTGGCCGAACAACGGATTGCGGCGGCAGAAGCTGCGGCCGTTGCCGAGGTTCAGGCGGCGGCGGCGGCGGCGGCGGCGGCGGCGTCAACCCGGATGATTGCGGCCAAACATGATGGGTCGGCAGACCGGGCGCTGGTCGACGCGGCGATTGCCGGGCTTGCCTGATCGGCGCCTGCCCACTTCGCTTAAAAATTGATCAATATGCGCCGGGCCAGCGCGGGCGAGAGGCTGTAAATCCGCCGCAGCCATTTGGTCATGCCGACATTGGCCTCCGTCCGGTCGGCGCGAATGGCCGCAACAATCTCGCGGCAACAGTCGGCCACCGGCAATTTGCTGCCGCCGCGCATGCTGGTCATCTGGGTATCGACCACCGGCGGCAGCACCTCCAGAACCCGGACCGGGGTGGCGCGCAGCACATGGCGCAGCGCCAGCGTATAGCTGCGCAGCCCGGCCTTGGTCGCGCAATAGAGCGCGCCGCCCGCGCGCGGTGCAATTGCCAGCCCAGAGGTGACATTCACGATCATCGCCTCCGGCTGTGCCTGCAACTGGCCCAGCAAATGGGTCGTCAGGTGAATCGGTGCATTCAGGTTCAGCCAGATGGTTGTATCCACGCTGGCCAGCGTATCGGGCTGACCGATTTCGTGGCTGCTGCCCGCACCGGCATTGTTGACCAGCAACGCCAGTGGCCGTCCCGCGACCGCCGCGACCAGCGCCGCCACCCCGTCCGGGGTGCTCAGATCGGCGCTATGAGCTTCGAACCCGATGTCGCGCATTGCCGTCAATTTGGCGGGGTCGCGCCCGCCAATCACCACCTCGGCCCCGGCAGCCCGCAATTGCCGGGCCAATTCGCGGCCAATTCCGTCAGTGCCGCCCGTCACCAGCGCCAATTTTCCGGCAATATCCATCGGTGATCCTTTGCGCGCCGTGGCTGAAATATCTGGCTTGAATATGGCATGACGCCCGCCCATCGCCTATGGCAAATTCATGACCCGCCCCGACGCGCCCGACCGGTTTCACGAAGAGAAAGCCATTTATGTCGTGCGCGGCGCAGGCGAGGCGGCGGCGCAGCCCGATTTAGAGCGCGGCGCGGAGATTATTCGCGGCATTGTCCGCACCCTGCCCAAGCGGCCCGGGGTTTACCGCATGCTGGATGCGCGCGGCGATGTTCTGTATGTCGGCAAGGCGCTGGCGCTGAAAAACCGGGTTGCCAGCTATACCCAGATCAGCCGCCTGCCCCAGCGGTTGCAGCGGATGGTCGCCACGACCCGGGCGATGGAGATTATCACCACCGGCAGCGAGGCAGAGGCGTTGCTGCTGGAGGCGCAGCTCATCAAACGCTATCGGCCACCCTATAATGTGTTGCTGCGCGACGACAAAAGCTTTCCGTTCATCCTGCTCCGCGCGGACCATGACTTTCCCCGGGTGCAGAAGCATCGCGGCGCGCGCCGGGCCAAGGGTCGCTATTATGGCCCATTTGCCAGCGCCGGGTCCGTCAGCCGGACGCTGAACGCGCTGCAAAAAACCTTTTTGCTGCGCAGTTGCACCGACAGCTTCTTTGCCAACCGCTCCCGGCCCTGTTTGCTGTATCAAATCCGGCGGTGCAGCGCGCCGTGCGTCGGGCGGGTGAGCGCCGACGATTATAGCCAATTGGTCAGCGACGCCCGCGATTTTCTGGAGGGTCGGTCAACCGCCGTGCAAAAGCGGCTGGGCAAGGCGATGGAGGCCGCCGCCGCCGCGCTGGATTTTGAACAGGCGGCGATCCTGCGCGACCGGCTGAAATCACTGACCTTCATTCAGGGCAATCAGGCGATCAATGCGGTGGGCCTGGGCGACGTTGATATTTTCGCCATGGCGGCGAAGGGCGGCCAGATTTGCATCGCCGGCTTTTTCATCCGGGGTGGGCAAAATTGGGGGCATCGCAGCTTTTTTCCAGCCCATATCGCCGGGGTGGACGAGGGGGCGGTGCTGGCCAGTTTTCTGGCACAATTTTACGACGGGATGCCGCCCCCGCCGCTGATTTTGGTGGACCGGGTGCCGGATGAGATGGATTTGCTTGGTGCTGCCCTCGCCACGCTGGCGGAACGGGCGGTGGCGATCAGCGTGCCACAGCGGGGCCAGCGCCGCCGCCTGATCGAACAGGCGCTGCGCAACGCTGGCGAGGAATTGGACCGGCGGCTGGCGGAGACGACGACTCAGGCGCGGCTGGGCCGCAAATTGGCCGAATTGTTCGAGCTGGATGCCCCGCCAGCCCGCATCGAAATCTATGACAACAGCCATATTCAAGGCTCCCATGCGCTGGGGGCAATGGTGGTCGCCGGGCCGGATGGCTGGATGAAAACCGCCTATCGCAAGTTCAATATCAAGGACAGCACGACCACCCCCGGTGACGATTTTGCGATGATGCGTGAGGTGTTCACGCGCCGCTTTGCCCGCGCGCAGGATCAGGACCCGGACCGGGACCGGGGTGATTGGCCCGATCTGGTGCTGATCGACGGCGGACGCGGTCAATTGAGTGCGGCGCTTGGCGCATTGGCGGCGCTGGGCATTGACGATCTGCCGTGTGTGGGCGTGGCCAAGGGGCCAGACCGCAACGCCGGGCGTGAGACATTTTATCTGCCCGATGGCCGCGAATTCACCCTGCCAACCAATGACGCCGTGCTGTTTTACATCCAGCGGCTGCGCGATGAGGCCCACCGTTTTGCAATTGGGGCGCACCGGCAAAAGCGCACCATTGCCATGGCAAGCTCGCCGCTGGACGAGGTGCCCGGCATTGGCCCCGCCCGCAAAAAGGCGCTGCTGATGCATTTTGGCACTGCGCGGGCCGTCCGCAACGCCGGGCTGGCCGATTTGCAGGCGGCACCGGGGATCAACGCCGCAATGGCCCAGAGCATCTACGATTTTTTTCATCCATGAGTGTGGTCAGCGCTGCCGCAATCATGCTGAACAGCCGCAGCCACGGTGAACATGGTGCGGTGGTGCGGCTGCTGACCCGCAAACATGGCCTGATTGCCGCCTATGTCGCTGGCGCGCGCAGCCGGACGCTGCGCCCGGTGGTGTTGCCGGGCAATCTGGTGGCCGCCACCATTCGGGCGCGCACCGCCGGCCAATTGCCGGGGGCGGTGGTGGAACTGATCGCCAGCCGCGCCCCGCTGCACCGTGAACCGCTGGCGGCGGCGGCAATTGGCTGGGCGTGCGGGCTGGCGGCGGGCGCTTTGCCCGACGGTGTGCCGTTTCCGCCAGTGTTTGACGGGCTGGCGGCCATGTTGGACGCGGTGGCGGTGGCCCCGTCGGCCCGCGGATGGGGCGCGGCGCTGGCGCGCTATGAACTGCTGATGCTCGCGCAACTCGGCTTTGGATTGGCGCTGGGCAGGTGCATTGTGACGGGCGCGACCGCTGATCTGGCCTATATCAGCCCGCGTTCCGGTGCGGCGGTCAGCGCGGCGGCGGCGCGGGGCCATGAACGGCAACTGCTGCCACTGCCGCCATTTTTGGCCGATGGCGCGGCGCGGCCCGCTGACACGGCCGAAGTGCTGGCGGGATTGCGGGTGACCGGGGCATTTCTGGCGCGCCATGTGCTGGCGGATCGGCGCGACGATCTGGCGGGCGCGCGGGCGCGGTTGATTGCCGGACTGGACAGGGCGGTTGCGCCGGCGGGTGGCGCGGATTAAGCCGCTGCGAGCAGGCGGGGGCAGGCAGGAGCAACTGTGAAGATTTTGGCACTGGCGGGCGACGGCATTGGTCCGGAAATCATGGCGGAGGCGCTGAAGGTGCTGGCGGCGTTGCGCCTGCCGGTCACCGTGGAGCATGCGCTGGTCGGTGGGGCGGCGCTGGACGCGGTGGGTCATCCGCTGCCCGATGCGACTCTGGCCGCAGCGAAAGCGGCGGATGCGATCCTGTTTGGCGCGGTCGGTGATCCACGCTTCGACAATGTGGCCCGTGATTTGCGGCCCGAGCAGGCGATTTTGGGGTTGCGGTCGGCGCTGGGCCTGTTCGCCAATTTGCGCCCGGCGCGGATGTTTGCCGGGCTGGAGGATGCTTCGGCACTCCGGCCAGAGGTGGCGCGCCGCATCGACCTGTTGATCGTCCGCGAATTGACCGGTGATGTCTATTTTGGCGACAAGGGCCGCCGGATCACCGCCGCTGGCCTGCGCCAGGGCCATGACCTGATGGCTTATGACGAGGCCGAGGTACGCCGCATTGCCCACCGGGGGTTTCAGGCGGCGGCGGCGCGGCGCGGCCAATTATGTTCGGTGGACAAGGCCAATGTGCTGGAGGCATCCCAATTGTGGCGCGATGTGGTCAGCGAAGTGGCTGGGGACTATCCCGGCGTCAACTTGTCACATATGTATGTGGACAATGCCGCGATGCAATTGGTCCGCGATCCGGGCCAGTTTGACGTGATCGTGACCGGCAATTTGTTTGGCGATATTTTGTCGGATCAGGCCAGCATGTGCGTCGGCTCCATCGGCCTGTTGGCCAGCGCGGCGCTCGGCAGCGGCAGCGCTGGCCTGTACGAGCCAATTCACGGCAGCGCGCCCGACATCGCCGGGCAGGGGGTGGCCAATCCGCTGGCGATGATCCTGTCGCTGGCGATGTTGCTGCGCTATTCCGGCGGCGATGCGGCGCATGCCGACCGGATTGACGGGGCGGTGGCGGCGGTGCTGGCCAGCGGGGCGCGGGGCCGGGATTTGGGCGGCACCATGGGCACGGCGGCGCTGGGCGATGCGGTGGTCGCGGCGCTGAAGGCACAGGAAGTGGACGGGCAGACATGAAGAAGGATAGCGGCCAGAACCGGGCAATCACCGCCAAGTGGCAGCCAGCCACCCTGGCGGTGCGCGGTGGCACGTGGCGCAGCGAGCATGGCGAGACGTCAGAGGCACTGTATCTCAACAGCGGCTATACCTATGACGATGCGCAAACCGTGGCCGCGCGATTTGCCGGTGAAGCCGATGGCATGACCTATAGCCGCCTGCAAAACCCCACAGTGGCAATGCTGGAGGAACGCATTGCGCTGATGGAGGGAGCACAGGCGTGCCGGACTCAGGCGACCGGCATGGCAGCGATGACCACCGCCTTGCTGTGCCAATTGTCTGCGGGCGATCATCTGGTCGCGGCCAAGGCCGCATTTGGCTCGTGCCGCTGGTTGGTCGATCATCTCTGCCCGCGCTTTGGCATTGCCACCACCGTCGTTGATGGGCGCGACACGGCGGCGTGGCAGGCGGCAATTCGCCCCAATACCAAGGTGTTTTTCTTTGAAACCCCCGCCAACCCGACCATGGACATTGTCGATATGGCGGCGGTGTGCGCGATCGCGCGGGGGCATGGCGTCACCACCGTGGTGGACAATGCCTTTGCCACCAGCGCGCTGCAACGCCCGCTGGAATTTGGGGCCGACGTGATCGCCTATTCCGCCACCAAATTGATGGAGGGACAAGGGCGCGTGCTCGCCGGGGCGGTGTGCGGCACCGCCCAGTTCATCAATGATGTGCTGTTGCCATTTCAGCGCAACACCGGGCCAAATCTGGCCCCCTTTAATGCGTGGGTGGTGCTCAAGGGGCTGGAAACGCTGGACTTGCGGGCGATCCGCC
>DAIUBZ010000084.1:0-7477 GCA_036846445.1 Sphingopyxis sp.
TCTGGGCCGAAAATCTGGTGCGGGCCCAGCAATTGTGGGCGGACTATGCCGCGCGCCAAGCCGCCAAAGCCAGCGGCGCGGCGGCAGCGCCGGGCGCTTGGCCGACGTGGGATGCCAACCCGTTCATGCCGCTGGCGGTGCAGTGGGCCGAGCAAAGTGCCGGTTTTTGGAGCCAGGCGCTGGCCGGGTGGCAGGCGGCGCTGAGCGGCGAACCCGCGGGGGCCAGCGATCCGCGCTTTGCGGCGGCGGACTGGCAGGAAAACCCGCTGTTCGCCATGGTCCGCCACAGCTATGCCAGCCTGGCCCAGCAATTGGCGGCGCAGACGGCGGCGTTGGATGGCTTGCCCCCGGCGCTCAAGGCCAAGTTGCAATTTGCCACCCAAAGCATGATTGACGCCGCCGCGCCGACCAATTTTGCCCTGACCAACCCGGCGGTCATTGAACGGGCGGTGGCCAGCCGGGGGGCCAGCCTGGTCACCGGCCTGTCGCATCTGCTGGCGGATCTGGAGCGCGGGCAATTGACCCATGTTGACCGGGGGGCATTTGCGCTCGGTCGCAATATCGCCGCCACGCCCGGCAAGGTGGTCCATGAAACCGCGCTGTATCAACTGATCCATTACGCCCCGGCCACGGCCAGCGTTGGCGCGGTCCCGCTGGTGATTTTCCCGCCGTGGATCAACCGCTTTTACATATTGGACCTGAATCCCCGCAAATCCATGGTGAAATGGCTGGTCGATCAGGGGGTCAGCCTGTTCATGGTCTCGTGGAAATCCGCCGACGCCACTATGGCCGATGTGGTGTGGGACGATTATATCGCCGCGCAGATCGATGCGATTGACGTGGTGCGGGGGCGGCTGGATGTGGCGGCGGTCCACACGCTGGGCTATTGCGTCGCCGGGACCACATTGGCGGCGACGCTGGCGGTGTTGGCCGCGAAGGGACAGGCCGACCGGGTCGCCAGTGCCACTTTTCTCACCGCGCAGGTGGATTTTGAGCTGGCGGGCGAGCTGAAGCATTTTGTCGATGACGCGCATCTGGCGCTGCTCGACCAATTGGCGGCGCCGGGTTATGTGGATGGCCGGGTGCTGGCGGCGGTGTTCAATCTGCTGCGCAGCCGCGATCTGATCTGGAATTATGTCGTCAACCATTATCTCTTGGGCCAGGAATATCCGGCCTTTGACCTGCTCTACTGGAATGGCGACACGACCAATCTGCCCGCCAAATGGCACCGGCAATATTTGACCGATCTTTACCGTGACAATCGGCTGGTGGTGCCGGGATCGCTCAGCGCGCTGGGGGCACCGCTGGACTTGCGGCGGATCGCGACCCCGGCCTTTGTTCAGGCGGGGCGCGACGATCATATCGCCCCGGCGGCCAGCGTGTGGCGGATCATGCACCATCTGTCCGGGCCGCGCACCTTCATGCTGGCCGGGTCCGGCCATATTGCCGGGGTGGTGAACCCGCCCGATGCCGGCAAATATCAATATTGGACCGGCGACAGCGCCGCCGCCAGCCTGGAGGATTTTGTGGCCGGGGCGACGGAGCATCCGGGCAGTTGGTGGCCATATTGGCTGGAATGGCTGCGCGGCCATGACGGCGCGGTGGTGGCGGCCACCGGGGCGCGGGTGCCGGGCAGCGCGGAAAATCCCGCGATCGAGGATGCTCCGGGGCGCTATGTTGCCAGTTGACCATCGCAGTTGACGTAAGCGGCAAGTTTATTTTGCTGCACTGCACAAATTCCACTTGATTGCTGGTGAAGATCGCTATATGGTGCATTGCAACATAAGGAGCGAAACCCATGGCTACCAAGATTGAATCCGCCGAAAAGGCGTTTGAAGCGGCCACTGTTGATACCGCAGTTGCCAAGCCCGTTGCCGCCGCGGCCCCGGTTGCGGCGCCCGCTGCGAAAGTTGCGCCCAAGCCAGCCGCCAAGCCAGCCGCCACGCCAATCGCGCCGGTCGCGGCCAAGCCAGCAGCGGTGAAGGCCGCCAAGCCCGTCGCCGTCAAGGCGAAGCCCGCCGCCGTCAAGGCAAAGGCCGCGCCGGTCAAGGCCGTCAAGGCCGCCAAGCCAGTGAAAATTGTGAAAGCCGTCAAAAAAGTGAAGCCCGCCGCAGCCGCCCCGGTTGCCGCCGCCAGCAAAGGATTGAAAGCAATGAACGACACCGTCAAGAAGATGGCCGACGAAGCCAAGACCCGCATCGAAACGCTGAACGCCGACATGACCGGCCGCAGCAAGGACGCGATGGAAAAGGCCGCCAAGCTGGCCGAAGAAGCCGTTGCCTTCCAAAAGGCCAATCTGGAAGCGATGGTTGAAGCCAGCAAAATCGCCGCCAAGGGCGTGCAGACGCTGGCGCAGGAAGGCGTGGAGTTCGGCCGCAAGAGCATCGAAGACACCACCGCCACCGTGAAGAGCTATGCCAGCGTCAAGTCGCCGGGCGAATTTTTCTCGCTGTACACCGAAACCAGCAAGAAGGCGTTTGACGCCGCCGTGGCGCAGGGCAGCAAGACCAGCGAAATGGTCGTGAAGATTGCCAATGACAGCTTTGCCCCGATTTCCAACCGCGTGTCGGAAATCACTGCGAAGATCAAGGCGGCCTGAAACGCCGGCTGATCGGACCACCGATCCCCATATTGGCCGCCCGGTTCCTGATGGAGCCGGGCGGCCTTTATTTTGCGCGCTGCGGCGGCGATTTCGCGGGCCACCAATGCACGCGCCCCCTTGATTGCCGGGCGCGCGATGCGATATTGGCGGGGCATGACCAGTGACCGCGCCCCCTTTGCCCCGACGATGATGCCGGGCGATGATGATGACAGCGCCCCGCCCCGCCCCGGCGTCGGCAGCCCCGGTGTCGGCCTGGCCACCCGGCCCAAGGTGCAGGCGAAAAAGCCGTCGCTTTACAAAGTATTGCTGCTGAATGACGATTATACGCCGATGGAATTCGTCGTCATGGTGCTGCAACGCTTTTTCAACATGGACATTGAACGCGCGACGCAGGTGATGCTGCATGTCCACCAACAGGGCGTCGGCGTGTGCGGCGTGTTCACCTATGAAATTGCCGAGACGAAGGTCAATCAGGTGATGGATGCTGCCCGGCAAAACCAGCATCCGCTGCAATGCACGTTGGAGAAGGCGTAAGGCTGCGCCCAGCCCGCAGCCCTGTCATTAGTCGAACTGCCACCGCAGGGGCTGCACGGCCTCCGCTGCCACCGGTTTGCCCGCCGCATCGGTCGCCGGGCTGAACCGCAGTTTCCAGATCTGGGTGCAGGCGGCGGTATCCAGTTCGGCATCGCCCGACGAGCGATCCACCGCGCAACTTGCCGCCCGCCCCGCCGGGCTGATGACCAGCCGCACCAGCGTGGTGCCACTGACACCGCGCCTGAGCGGGCCGGGCGGATAGTCGAGCGGAAAGCTGTGCCGCAGCTTTGGTGCCTGGTTGACGGCCAGGCGCAGCAACACCCCCCGGCTGCGCCAGATGCGGGCGGGGACAGCGCCATCCATCGATTTTTCCGCATTGGCGGCGATGCATGCCGCCGCCGGGGCCAGGGCCGCGCGGTCGAGGGCAATATCGACCGCTGCGCCATCGGCGGCAATCAGCCGAATCGCCCCCGCCGCCTCCAGATCGGCAAACAGGGTGCTGTCGACGGCCAATCTGATGGCCAATTTGCTGATACTGGCCACCACAATGATCTGGCCGCCGCCGAAATAGCTGTTGCCAATCCGGACATGCGACACGTGCTCGATGTCCGCCGGCACGGCGCTGGTGGGCACCCGCAACTCGATGACCGCGCCCGGCAGGCTGCCCAGCGGATGGGTCAACAGCAAAATTGGCTGGTCCGCCGTTCCCACTGCCAGCGGAGGACAGGAAAAGGGCAGCACGGGCGGCAGCACGGGCGTCGCCATCGGCAGGGCCTGCTCAGGGTTGGGCGCAGTCGCTGGCGGCGGATCGCCAGCCGCCCCGGGCACGGCCATGGCGAGCAACAGGGCGGCGGCATAGGACATGGGGCTGGTCTCCGGGCGATTGGCGGCGGGTGTATCGCCGGGCTCCGCCGGGCGCAAGCCGGGCCGCTGGCTTGCACGGCGGCGGCGTTGCGCTAAAGACCGGACATGGACCAGATTGTCATTCGCGGCGGCCAGCCGCTCAAGGGCCGCATTCCCATCTCTGGCGCGAAGAACAGCGCGCTCACCCTGTTGCCGTGTGCGCTGCTGACCGACGAGCCGCTGACCCTGCGCAACCTGCCCCGGCTGGCGGATGTCGATGGTTTTGGCCATTTGCTGAACCAGCTTGGCTGTTCCACCACCATCGAGGGGTCGCGGCCAGAGGAGTTTGGCCGGGTGCTGACCGCGCGCGCGACCAATTTGACCAGCAGCATCGCCCCCTATGACATTGTCCGCAAGATGCGCGCCTCGATATTGGTGCTTGGCCCGCTGCTGGCCCGCGCCGGACAGGCGACGGTGTCCTTGCCCGGCGGCTGCGCCATCGGCAACCGGCCCATTGACCTGCACCTGAAGGCGCTGGAGGCGTTTGGCGCGGAGATCGAGCTGGCGTCGGGCTATGTCAAGGCGGTCGCGCCGGGTGGGCGGCTGGCGGGCGGCACCTATAATTTTCCGGTCGTGTCGGTGGGCGCAACCGAAAATGCGGTGATGGCGGCGGTGCTGGCCAAGGGGACGTGCGTGATCGGCAATGCCGCGCGCGAGCCGGAAATTGTCGATCTGTGCCGCTGTCTGGTGGCCATGGGTGCGCAGATTGACGGCATTGGTTCGGAAACGCTGACGATTGCGGGGGTCGACCGGCTGCACGGGGCCACCTATCGCGTCATGGCGGACCGGATTGAGGCGGGCAGCTATGCCTGTGCGGCGGTGATTACCGGGGGCGATGTGGTGTTGGCCGGGGCCAATGCCGATGAAATGACCGCCACGGTTCAGGCGCTGCGCGAGGCCGGGGCGACGGTGGAGCCGGTGGCGGACGGCATCCGCGTGGCAATGGCCGGGCGGCCCCAGCCGGTCACCCTGTCCACCGCACCCTATCCCGGCTTTGCCACCGATATGCAGGCGCAGTTCATGGCCATGGCCACGCTGGGCAGCGGCGCGTCATTGTTCACCGAAACCATTTTTGAAAACCGCTATATGCATGTGCCGGAACTCACCCGCATGGGCTGTGACATCGAGGTGCGGGGGCGCAGCGCGGTGGTGCGCGGGGTGGACCATCTGGTCGGCGCTCCGGTGATGGCGACCGATTTGCGCGCGTCGATGAGCCTGATTATCGCCGGGTTGGCGGCGGCGGGCGAAACGGTGGTCAGCCGGGTCTATCACCTGGATCGCGGTTATGAGCGGCTGGAGGAAAAGCTGCAAGCGGTGGGCGCGGACATTGAGCGGGTAACCGGATAGCCGCCCGCGCCCCCCGGTTACAGGCCAAGGGCGGTCTTGATCTCGCGCCAGCCCACCAGCTTGAAATTCTGCGCCAGCGGGGCGTTGTCGCCATCCTGTGCGACAAACAGACCCTCGGGATATTCCGGGCCGAAATCGCCCAGCACCAGCTCGATACCGTCGGTTTCGCTGGTGCCGCCAATCGGGCCGCCATTCACCCGGAACCGGCCCAACAGCGTCAGCGGGTCAGCCATGCCGTTCGGCACCGCATAGACGGTGAAAGCATTTTCGCCCTGGCTGGATGCAACGAGCAGGCCGCGTCCGCCGTCGCGCACCACCGCCAGCCCCTCGACATCCGCGACCAGCGCCCGGTTGTCGACCCGTGCCACCAGCCAGCCGCGCCGGGGGGCGTCAAAGTCCGCGCCAAAGCGCCAGATGCCGACATCCTCTTCGCCGACAAACAGGCTGCGGCTGGCGTTGTCGACCGCGCAACCCTCGATCTGGGTCCGCAGCTTGAGCGAACGGACCACGGTGCCGCTGGGCGCGCCGCTGACCGGCACTTTGATCCGCAATTGCTGAACATCGCCGGCCTTCAGCGCGGCAAACAGCATCAATGTGTCGCCGCTGCTGGCCCCGGCGTCGATGCAAATGCCATAGCCCTCACCGCGCCCTGACGGCACCTTGCCCAGTGCGGCCAGCGCGCCGGTGGCAGTGTCAAGCGTGTAGAGCGCCACCTTGCTATTGCGCGGATCATTGCGGTCGCTGGCGGCCACGATCACCCGCCCGCCCATTTCCACCAGATCGACATTGTTCAGCCGCCCACCGGCCACCCGCGACCGAATCCGACCGTCCAGACCATAGACATACAGCCCGGCCTTTTTGTCAGTCGCCACGATCAGGCTGGCCGCCGGGTTTTCCGGGTTGCGCCAGATCGCCGGATCGTCGGCGGCATCGTCATTGGTGGTGCCCACCGGTGCGGTTTCGCCGCGCGCGGGCACGTCGACAGCGGGCAGCGCCTGGGCAATCCGCACCTCAACCGGCACTTCGGCGGGGGTGCAGGCGGCGACCATGGTGCCCCCGGCCAGGATCAGGGCAAGGCGGCGGCCAATCACCGCAGGCTGACCTTGACACCCCCGAACAGGGTATAGCCGAATTTTTCAAATTCGCCGACCCGGTCGCGCACGCCATAATAGCGCACCCCGGCCGAATTGGTCAGATTCTTGCCCTCGAAAAACAGGGTGACATTGCGGTTCAGCCGGGCGCTGGCGGTGACATCCAACTGGCCGCGCCCTTCCCAGAAAAAGTCGAGCGCGGCGTCATCGGCATTGATCGTGTCGAGATAGTCGCTGCGCTTGGTATAGGCGACGCGCGCGGTGAAGGGCTTGCTGTCGTAAAACAGCGATGCGTTCCACGTGTGCTTGGACTGGCCGGGCAGCGGCACCTGGCTGCGGCCCGCAAACGGCGCCACCAATTCCATCTTCGCCTCGGTCAACGTATAGTTGGCAAACACCCCCAGATTGCCCAGCAGCCCGGGCAGGAAGGTGAATTTCTGGTTATAATTCACCTCCAACCCGTAAAGCTCGCCCGAATCCGCGTTTTCCGCGCGGGTCAGCAGCGCCGGAACCCCCAGAAACTGGCCGGTGCGGGTGACGGTGTAGCGATAATCCTGAATATCCTTGTAAAACACCCCGCCCGACAGGATGCCCAGCGACGGCAGATAATATTCCACCGAGAAATCGACATTGTTCGCCAGCGCCGGGCGCAGGTCGGGGTTGCCGACCCTCGCCTGAAGCCGGGTCAGATCATCGTTGCGTGACACGCGCGGCACGATGTCGATGAAATTGGCGCGGTTGATCCCGCGCGTCACCGCAAAGCGCGCGATCAAATCCTGCGAAAAGGCATGCCGCACGGTCAGATTGGGGAACCAGTTGGTATAGCGGTTGCGGGCAGTGCCGGTCCCCAGCACGCCGGTGCCCTGGTTGAACGTCGGCGCGCTGCCATCAAATTGGGTATTTTCCACCCGCACCCCGGCGATGACGTCGGTCGCACCAAAATCGGCGCGGACCATCACATAGCCCGCCAAAATCCGCTCATCCGCCGCATAATCGGCGA
>DAIUBZ010000085.1:0-7434 GCA_036846445.1 Sphingopyxis sp.
TGGGGCGCGCTCCGCGTGGGGGGCAGCGATCCCGGCCCCGCCCCCAGCCCGGTCAACAGCGCCCGCAGGCTGGCCGGCCCCACGGGTTTCAACAGCCGCCGCGCGCCAATGGCGGCGGCGGCAGCAGCAGTGGCGTCATTGGCCTCAGCCGTCAGCAGAATCGTGGGCACATCCCGGCCCCAACGGGCGCGGAGCGCGGCATAGGCGGCATCGCCGGTCAGGCCATCATCCAGCCGATAATCCAGGATCAGCGCATCTGGCGGCGCGGGATCAGCGCCCGGCGGCCCGCTCGGCCCCGGCCATGCCGCCACGACACAGCCCCATCGCCCCAGCAATGCCGCCAGCCCAGCCAGCCCCGCTGGATCATTGTCGATGCACAGGATCCGCATCCCCGCCAGCGTGCCGGCGGCATCGCCGGTCCCGATGTTGGCAACCGGCACGGGCATGGCTGCGGCCAAACGCACGGCAAAGCGGCTGCCCCGCCCCGGGATCGAGGCAAGGTCAATGCTGGTCCCCAGCAAGGCCGCAATCCGCTGGACAATCGCCAGCCCCAGTCCCAGACCGGGGTCGGGCTGGGCGTCGGGCGCGCCCGGCGGGACATTGTGCCCCGGCGGATTCAGGCGGACAAATTCATCAAATATCCGCCGCTGATCCTCAGGCGCAATGCCCCGGCCCTGATCGACGACCATGATCTCCACCGCATCATCGCGCCGCCGCGCCGCCACCAGCACCCGGCCGCCATCGCTGTATCGAATTGCGTTGGTGACCAGATTTTGCAGCACCGACAGCAGCAGGCCCCGGTCGCTGTTGACCCACAGCCCGCTGGGCCGGACCGTCAGGCCGATCTGACGGGCGGCGGCCTGAATCGCAAATTCATTGGCGATATCGGCAAACAGCCGGTCCAGCGGAAACGGCGCGGGCCGCACCGCCCACTGGCCGCCGTCCAGCCGCGATATGTCGAGCAGCGCGCGCAGCAACTGGTCGGCGCTGGCCAATGACCGGTCAATCTGGCCCAGCAGCCGCTGGGCGTCGGCGGGCGGCTGGTCCCCCGCGTGCGCCAGATCTTCGCGCAGGGCGCTGGCAAACAGCCGCGCCGCATTCATCGGCTGCACCAGATCATGGCTGGCCGCCGCCAGAAAGCGGCTTTTCGACCGGGTCGCCGCCGCCAGCGCCTGATTGGCATCGCTAAGCTGGCTGGTCCGCTCCGCCACCTTGGCCTCCAGCGCCAGTTCCGCCTGCCGGTCGGCGGTGATGTCGGTATAGGTGGTGACATAGCCGCCGTCAGGCGCGGCATTGCCCAAAATCCTGAGCACCCGGCCATCGGCCAACTGGCGTTCGGTGCTGTGCCGCCGCCCGGCCCGCAGATGGTCCAGCCGCTTGGCGACCTCGGCGGCGATGCCGGTCTCGTCCCAGCCCAGCGCCCGCATATTGAATTGAATGAGGTCGGCAATCGGGCGGCCAACCTGAACCAGGTCGGCGGGCAGGTCGAACATCGCGCCATAGCGGCTGTTCCACGCAACCAGCCGTTGGTCCTTGTCCACCACCGCAATGCCCTGGTCGATGTTCTCGATCGCGATTTGCAGCAGTTCCGCGCCAAATTGCAGCTTTTGGGCGGTTTTGTCGAACATCAGCACAATGTCCTCCACCGCCACCGGTTCGCCCTCCAGCGCCGATTGCACCAGCGTGCGGGCCGACGCGCTGCCGATAATGGTGCTGATAATCGCCTCGGTTTCGCCGATGACCGCCGCATCCAGAGGTTCATTGTCGCGGTAGGTGCGGCCATGCGCCAGCCGCAACTGGTTCAGCGCATCCCGGCTGCGCGCCGGGCCGACAAATTGTTCCAGCATCAGACGCAAATCGGCAATTCTGGCCCGGGATGCCGGGGCGGTGGCTGGCCGGGCGCTGGCGGGCGCAGCGGCGCGGTGCGAGCGGAAAGCAGCGGCCTGAACCCGGTCGGGCAGGCTGGGGCGAGTCAGCGATGACAGCAGCAGCAGCATCGCAAGATTGGCCGCGAGCGAGCTCAGGCTGCCCCATACCAGCGGGTCGCCCGCCATCGCCGCCGGGCGCACATCCAGTCCCAGCGCGGGCAGCGCCAACAGCCACAGCCACAGGGCAAAACCCACCACCAGCCCCGCCGCCGCCCCGTGGCGGTTGGCGCGGGTCCAGATCAAGCCGATCACCAGCGCAGGCGCGAATTGCGCGGCGGCGGCGAAAGCAATTTCACCAAGGGCGGCCAGCGAACCCGCGCGGCTGTTTTGGGCAAAGCCATAGGCCAAAGCGATGATGCCGCTGACCACCAGCCGCCGGATCAGCACCAGATTGCGCCCGACCCCGGCGGCCTGCCGCGCGGGCTGTCCGGCGCGCAGCAACAATGGGACAATCAGATCATTGGTCACCATCCGCGACAGAGCAATGCTGGCGACGATCATCATCCCGGTCGATGCGGCAAATCCCCCGATAAAACTGAACAACGCCAGCGGGTCATTGCCAAAATGGCGTGGCAGCGCGATCATCCACATGTCCGGCGGCGAACCGGCGGGCATCAGCGCCTTGCCCGCCAGCACCACCGGCACCACCGCCAGACAGACCAGCGCCAGATAGACAGGCAACAGCCAGACCATCGCCCCGGTCAGCCGGTCGTCCCGGGCCTCGACCACCAGCATATGAAACTGGCGCGGCAGGCACAGCATCGCCGCTGCGGCAAGGCCAGTGGTGACGGCAAAGCGCAGATCGAGCTGGTCCAGCGCAAAACTGGACCGGGCCGCCGCCGCCAGTGCCGCCGGGTCAACCCGCACCACCAACAGGCTGGCGGCAAAGACAGCAACCGCGCCCAGCGCCAGCAATTTCACCACCGCCTCCGCCGCGATGGTCAGCGCCAGCCCGCGATTGTGCTGGGTGAGTTCCAGCCGCCCGGTGGCAAAAATCATCGCGAATGCGGCCATTGCTGCGGCCACCGCCAGCGCGGTGCCGGGGGCGTCGAGCTGGGCGCGGATATCCGGGGCCAACACCGCCAGCGTCTGGGCCACCGATTTGAGTTGCAACGCCATATAGGGCACCGCGCCCGCCAGCGCGATCAGCGTCACCAGCGCCGCCACGCCCGGGCTTTTGCCATAGCGGGCGGCCAGAAAGTCGGCGATGGTGGTGCTTTGCTGGGCCTTGCCCACCGCCAGCACCCGCGCCACCAATGGCCGCCCCAGGGTGAACAACAGGATGGGGCCAAGGTAGATGGGCAAAAAGGCGAGGCCCCCCGCCGCCGCCGTGCCGACCGCGCCGAAAAATGTCCAACTGGTGCAATATACCGCCAGACCCAGGCCGAAAATCAGCCCATGGCGCTGGTCCGCCCAGCGAGCAACCCCGGGGCGCGCCCCGATATGGGCGATCCAGAACAGGCCAGCGCCAAAGGCCAGCACCGCACCGATCGCTGTTGCCCACCCCGTCACCGCGCCCCTGTCTCCCCCGCTGCCGATCATGGCGGATCGGCGCGGTCAGGGTATGCCATCCACCGGGGGAAAGGCAAACACAGATGGGGCGGCAATTGCTTGCCGCCCCATTGCCAGCGATGCCGCCGGTGATCAGGGAGATTTTCCGCCCGCTGGTATCAATGGCTGTGCGCCTCGCCCGCGCCGCGCGGCACCCGGATGGATTCCACCAGGTCCGCCACGCTGGCCGGCGGCGGCGCGGTCAGTTTCGCCACCGTTATCGCCACCGCAAAGTGCACCACCATGCCGATGGTGCCAATGCCCTCCGGCGAGATGCCGAGCAGCCAATTGTCCGCCACATTGGCCGCCGGGTTCACCAGTTTGAAATAGGCAATATAGGCAAAGGTGAACATCAGCCCCGACACCATGCCGGCAATCGCCCCTTCACGGTTCATGGATTTGGAAAAAATCCCCATGAAAATCGCCGGGAACAAGGACGCTGCCGCCAGACCAAAGGCAAAGGCCACCACTTCGGCCACCCAGCCCGGGGGATAAATGCCCAGCACCCCCGCGACCATGATCGCCGCCGTGGCGGCAACGCGCGCCGACAGCAATTCCGCCTTTTCCGAAATGGTCGGGCGAAAGGTGGATTTGAGCAAATCATGGCTGATCGCCGTGGAGATGACCAGCAACAGCCCCGCCGCCGTGGACAGCGCCGCCGCCAGCCCCCCCGCAGCGACCAGCGCAATCACCCAGCCCGGCAGGTTCGCGATTTCGGGGTTGGCCAGCACCATGATATCGCGGTCCACATAGACTTCGTTGCTGTTGCTGCCGTCCACCGGATTGGTGACCAGCATCTGCCCCGCTGGGCCGCGCGCGCCGCTATATTCGGGCGGGCCGGTGAACACATTGCCCTTGGCCAGATCCATCTTGCCGTCCTCATTTTTGTCCACCCAGGCGATCAATTTGTTGGTTTCCCAATTTTTGAACCAGCCGGGGGCGTCGGCATAGGCGGTGTTCTGGACCGTCTGGTTAAAGTTCAGCCGGGCAAAGGCCGCGACCGCCGGGGCGGTGGTATAGAGCAGGGCAATGAAAATCAGCGCCCAGCCCGCCGAACGCCGCGCATCCGATGCCTTTGGCACCGTGAAAAAGCGGACAATCACATGCGGCAGGCCCGCAGTGCCGATCATCAGCGCCGCGGTGATGCAAAACACGTCGATCATGGATTTGGTGCCGCTGGTGTAAGCGGAAAAGCCCATCATTTGCAGCGACTGGTCCAGCTTTTGCAGCACATAAAGGCCAGAGCCATCATTGACCATGGCCCCCAGCCCCAATTGCGGCACCGGATTGCCGGTCACCAACAGCGAGATGAAAATCGCCGGGACCATATAGGCAAAGATCAGGACGCAATATTGGGCGACCTGGGTATAGGTGATGCCCTTCATCCCGCCGAGCACCGCATAGACAAAGACGATGGCCATGCCGATCATCACCCCGACATTGACCTCGACCTCGAGGAACCGGGAAAACACAATGCCGACCCCGCGCATCTGGCCCGCGATATAGGTAAAGCTGATGAAAATCAGACAGATGACCGCAACCGTGCGCGCCGCCTTGGAATAATAGCGGGTGCCGATAAAGTCGGGCACGGTGAACTGGCCGAATTTGCGCAAATATGGCGCCAGCAACAGCGCCAGCATCACAAAGCCCCCGGTCCAGCCCATCAGATACACCGACCCATCATAGCCCATGAAGGCGATGATCCCGGCCATGGAGATAAAGCTGGCCGCGCTCATCCAGTCGGCAGCGGTCGCCATGCCGTTGACGATCGGATGCACCCCGCCGCCAGCGACATAAAATTCCTTGGTCGATCCGGCGCGCGTCCAGAGCGCAATCCCGATATACAGGGCGAAACTCACCCCAACGAACAGATAAATCAGCGTTTGCGTGGACATGATATCCCCCCTCAATCAATCATCAAGATCGTATTTTTTCTCGATCTGCTTCATCTTCCACGAATAATAGAATATCAGCCCGACAAAGACATAAATACTGCCTTGCTGAGCGAACCAAAATCCCAAGGGAAAGCCACCAATTGAAAATTGATCGAGGAACGGGCGAAACAATATACCCGCACCGAACGATACGAAAAACCATATACTCATCAATAGGCTCAACAGGCGGATGTTGTCCCGCCAATATAATTTTCCGACATTGGCTTGATCTTCATCCGACTTGGCCATCACTGTCTCTCCCAGCCATGATATTGTGAAGGAGCAGGCCCAGTTCTGGTCATCTCCGCATTGCATCCTAGGGACAGGAACGGGGCAAACCAGCGCGACTTTGGTCGTAGAACCGAGCGGCGGCGTCCGGGTGCGGCTTGTCTGCTCATGGCTGCTGCACTATGGTATCCGGATGAGTGACTGTGCCGCCTGCGTTGTCCGCAACACCGCGATTTGCGCCGCATTGTCCGCGCCGGAACTGGCGGCGCTGAGCCAGATTGGCCGGACCCGGCGGCTGGTCGCTGGCGAAAGTCTGGTGTGGGAGGGTGACGACGCGATCATGGTCGCCAATGTTATTGCCGGGGTGCTGAAACTCACCACCGGTTTGGGCGACGGGCGCGAACAGATTGTCGGCCTGGTGTATCCGGCGGATTTTATCGGGCGGCCATTTGGCCAGACCGCACAAAGCACGGTGACAGCCCTGACCGACGCGCAGATCTGCGCCTTTGCCCGCGCGGATTTTGACCGCTTTGCCCGGGCACACCCGGCGCTGGAGCATAAATTGCTGGAACGCACCCTGGACGAATTGGACCGGGCGCGGCAATGGATGCTGCTGCTGGGCCGGAAAACCGCCGCTGAGCGGGTCGCGAGCTTTTTGTTGGACATGGCGGAGCGGCTGGCGCGCGGCGGCGGCACCGATGCCGGGTCGGCGCGGCAATTTGACCTGCCGTTCGGGCGGCAACAAATCGCCGATGTGCTTGGCACCACGATTGAAACGGTCAGCCGCCAGCTCACGGTGCTGAAACAACGGGGGATTATTGCCCTGCCCGGCCGCCGGACCGTGTCGATCCTCGACCATGATGCGTTGGTGGCCCGCAGCGGCTGACCGCAAATTGATCCAGCGCAAAGACACAGCGGCGCCCCGGCGGGCATGGCGGGTGGCATGTGGCCATATCACCCCAGCTTGCTCGCCCGCGCGGTGCCGCGCTACACCAGCTTTCCCACTGCGGTGGAGTTTCACGGCGGCGATGGCCCGCGCCATTGGCCCGCACACCAGCAGCGGCTGATCGCCGCCGCCACCGGGGCGGTGTCGCTGTATGTCCACATCCCATATTGCCGCGAAATCTGCTGGTATTGCGGTTGCAACACCGGCGCTGCGGGGCGGCGCGAGCGGCTGAGCGCCTATTTGGACGCACTGCACCACGAAATTGCGCTGCTGGCACGGCGGTTGCCAGCGGGGCTGCGCATCAGCCGGATTGCCTTTGGCGGCGGCAGCCCCAATGCGGTTGCCCCGGTGGATTTTGTCCGGCTGGTGGACCGGCTGGTCACGGGATTGCCGCTGGCCGATGATGCGATCCTGTCGGTGGAGCTGGACCCGCGCGGACTGGATGCGATCTGGTTCATGGTGCTGGGCCGCTGCGGCATTCGCCGCGCCAGTCTGGGCGTCCAAAGCTTTGACCCCGGCGAACAGGCGGCGATTGGCCGCATCCAGCCGCACCGCGACATTGCCGCCGCCGTGGCCGGGCTGCGGCGGGCCGGGGTCGATTCGCTGAATTTCGATTTGATGTATGGCCTGCCGGGGCAGACCCGGGCCAGCCTGGAGGCGACATTGGCCGCCACCATCGCCCTGGCCCCGGACCGGATTGCCCTGTTCGGCTATGCCCATGTGCCGGACCGCATCCCGCGCCAGCGCCAGATCGATGCCAGCAATTTGCCCGATGTGGCGGCGCGCTTTGCCATGGCGGCGGCGGGCCATCGCCAATTGACGGCGGCGGGCTATGCGGCGGTGGGTT
>DAIUBZ010000086.1:0-7322 GCA_036846445.1 Sphingopyxis sp.
CGCGGTGATCGGCCCGCTGATCTTTGTCCATGAACTGGGCCATTATCTGGCCGGACGCTGGTGCGGGGTGCATGCGGAGGCGTTTTCGATCGGCTTTGGCCCCCAGATTTTCGGCTGGCGCGACCAGCGCGGCACGATGTGGCGGATCGCCCTGTTGCCGCTGGGCGGCTATGTGCAGTTTCTGGGCGACCGCGATCCGGCCAGCCAGCAGAATGGCGCGTGGCGCGACCTGCCCCATGCCGAGCGCAGCCGCAGCTTTCCGGCGCAACCGGTATGGCGGCGCGCGGTGATCGTGGCCGCCGGGCCGCTGGTCAATTTTCTGTTTGCCGTGCTGATATTGGCCGGATTTGCCTTTGCCAATGGCGTGGCCACCACTCCGCCGGTGGTGGGGCTGGTCATGCCGGATTCGGCGGCGGCGGCGGCGGGGCTGCGGCCCGGCGACCGGATTGTCAGCGTGGACGGCCGGGCGATGGCCACATTTGAAGATATTCCGATGACCATCGCCCACCGCACCGGCGGCCCGGCGGTGATCGAAATTGAGCGGGCGGGCCAGCGCATCACCCAGACGCTGACCCCCCGGCTGGTCAGCGAGACCGACCGGTTCGGCAATCAATATCGCCGCGCCCTGATCGGGATTCAGCAAGGCCAGCCCGTGGTCAGCGAGGTTGGCCCGGTCGCGGCGCTGGGCGTGGGCATTCAGCGCACCGGCGCAATTATCCGCCAGACCGGCGAGGTGCTGGGCCAGTTGCTGACCGGCCAGCGGTCGATCAAGGATATGGGCGGCCCGGTGCGGATTGCCAAAACATCGGGCGAAGTGGCGACCATGGGGGTCGAGGCGCTGGTGGTCTTTGCCGCGCTGATTTCCATCAATCTGGGGTTCATCAATCTGTTGCCATTGCCGATGCTGGATGGTGGCCATTTGCTTTTCCATGCCTATGAGGCGATACGCGGCAAGCCCGCGCCGCCACAGGCGCAGGAATGGGCATTTCGCTTTGGGCTGGCAGCGGTGGTGACATTGATGCTGGTGGTGACGTTCAACGATCTGGGGGCGCTGGGCTTGTGGGACGGGGCGATGGCGCTCCTTCGCCCGGCTTGATTGCCGGGCAGCAATCAGGCAGGGAGTGCGCGGCGCGCGGGAGCCGGGGGCAGCAGGGGCTGGACGCAGCGATGAGGGTGGTTTCAGGATGAATGGCGTGACAGCAAGCAAATATGTGGGCCCCCGGCGGGCAATGGCGCGGCTGTTGGCCAGCACCGTTCTGGCTCCCGCACTGGTGGCCCTGCCCGCCGCTGCGCTGGCGCAAACTGCACCAGCGGCCGCCGCGCCCGTCCCGGCGGCTTCGGCACCGGCCAGCCGGATCATCACCGCGATCAGCGTGACCGGCAACCAGCGGCTGGAGGCGGACACGATCCTGTCCTACACCCGGCTGCGGGTCGGCCAAAGCTATGACGGCGCCACGCTGGACCAGGGGCTGAAGGATCTGGCGGCGACCGAATTGTTCCGCGATTTCCAGATACTCGACAATGGCGGGGCGCTGGTGATCCAGGTGACCGAAAATCCGGTGTTGAACCGGGTGATTTTGGAGGGCAATAAGCGGCTGAAGGACGACAAGATCCGTCCCGAAATCAAATTGTCGCCGCGCCAGATTTACACAAGGTCCAAGGTGCGCGCCGACGTCGCCCGGATTATCGAGCTGTACAAGCGGCAGGGGCGGTTTGCCGCGACGGTTGAGCCAAAGATGGTGATGCTGGACCAGAACCGCGTCGATGTGGTGTTCGAGATCAACGAGGGGCCAAAGTCAAAGGTCCGCCAGATCAACATCATCGGCAATGAACAGTTCAGCGACGGCAAGTTGCGCGGCCAGATGGCAACCAAGACCGCCGGTTTGCGCAATTTATTGTCATCCGGCACCAGCTATGACCCTGATCGGCTGGCGTTTGACCAACAGAAGTTGCGGCTATTTTATCTGGAAAATGGCTATGCCGACTTTCGGGTGATTTCGGCGGTGGCCGAACTGACCAGCAACAAACAGGATTTCATCATCACCTATGTGGTGGAGGAAGGCGAGCGCTACACCTTTGGCGATGTCGAGGTGAAGAGCGAATTGCGCGATTTCCAGCCCGAGACGCTCAAAACGCTGCTGCCGATGAAAAGCGGTGATTTTTACAACGCCAAGCTGGTTGAGGATACCGTCGAATCGCTGTCGGAAACTGCCGGATTGTTCGGCTATGCCTTTGCCGACATCAACCCGCAATTTCGCCGCGATCCCGAAGCCCGCAAGATGAACATAACCTTCGTCGTGGCCGAAACCCCCCGCACCTATGTCGAGCGGATCGACGTCAACGGCAACACGCTGACGCAGGACAAGGTGGTGCGGCGCGAGTTTCGCCTGAACGAGGGCGATGCGTTCAACAGCTTTGGCGTGAAGCGCACTGAGGCGCGGCTGAACAGCCTGGGCTATTTTCAGGAACGGCTGGAGGTCACCCGCAAGGAGGGCAGCGCCGATGACCGCATCATCCTGGAAACCAATGTCGAGGAAAAGCCGACCGGCGAATTGTCGCTGTCGGCCGGTTTTTCGTCGATCGAGAATTTCCTGTTGCAGGCGTCCATCCGCCAGCGCAATTTTCGCGGGCGCGGCCAGCAATTGTCGGCGTCGGTGAATTACAGCAGCTTTTCAAAATCGGTCGAACTGGGCTTTAGCGAGCCATATTTGTTCGACCGCAATATCTCGGTCAGCGGCAGCATTTTCCGCCGCGATCTCAACAGCTTCAACTTCATCAACAACCGGCGCGAAACCAGCTATCAACAGGTGACAACCGGTTTTCAAATGTCCGCCGGGGTGCCGCTGACCGAATTTCTGTCGGCATTTGGCCGGTACAGCCTCAATCTGGATGATGTGTCGCTGGATGAAAACACCTTCTTTTTTGGCGGCCAGTGCGACCCGCTGCTGGCCGGGCGGTTCCTGTGCGACGCGATTGGCAAGCGGACCACATCGCTGCTCGGCCTGACCGTCGCCTATGACGACCGCGACAACCGGCTGCGGCCGACCCGGGGGCAGGCGGTCAACCTGAACGTCGATTTTGCCGGGCTGGGCGGCAGTGTCCGCTATGGCCGGGCGCGGCTGGCGGGCAGCAAACATTATCGCCTGCCCGCGGGCTTCATCCTGACCACCGCGCTGGAGGGCGGCTATATCGCCAGCTTCGAGGCAGAGCGCGGCGCGTTCATCGACAAGGTGCGGCTGACCGACCGCTTCTTTTTGGGTGAACCGCAAATGCGCGGCTTTGACATTCGCGGGGTCGGGCCCCGGGTGCTGCGCTATGGGTCGGTGAATCTGGCTGATCCGCTGAACCCCGTGGTCAATCTGGACCGCGATGCGGCGGTGGACGATTCGCTGGGGGGCCGGGCCTATTATCTGGGCCGGGCGGAGATTGACATTCCATTGGGCTCGGGCGCGCGTGAGCTTGGCCTGCGCCCGTCGATTTTCCTCGACGTCGGCTCGGTATTTGGGGTGCGCGCGCCGCAACTGACCACCCTGGCGGATTTCCGCGACCCCAGCGATGGCCGCACCAAATTCCTGTGCCGCAACGCCACCAGCGGCGCGGTGCAGTTCGGCGCGCAGGCGCTGCAAACCCCCGAAGGCGGCACGCCGGTGCCGGTCGGCGATTTCAACCAATGCCCCACCGGCTTCAGCCCGCTGGCTCCGTTTGAGGAACGCCTGTTCGGCAACAGCGGCAGTCCGCGCGTTTCCATCGGCGCCGGGGTAAATTGGAACTCGCCATTCGGGCCGTTCCGGATCGATTTTGCCTATGCGCTGCGCCAATTGCCCGGCGATGACATCAAACGCTTTTCATTCAACGTAGGAACCCAATTCTGATGAAAAAACTCTTTTTGGCCGCCAGCATCGCTGCGGCGACGCTTGTTGCTGCACCCGTGCTGATCGCCCCGGCGGCGGCCCAGTCGAAATCCGGTATCGCCGTCGCTGACGTGCGGGTGGCTGCGGCGCGCTCGACCGCATTTGGCACCGCGATGACCCAAATCGACACCACCTATGCCGAGCCGATCAAGGTCCGCGACGCCCGCGCCCAGACGTTGCAGGCCGAGATCAATCTGTTGGTGGCAAAATATCAGGAGGAGGCGGGCAAGCCGACGCCAAACCGCACCTCGCTGGAGGCACAGGTCAAAACCATCAACGACCGCCGCACCGCCGCCAACACCGAATTGGAGCAATTGGGCGCACAGGTCGATCTGGCCATCGCTTATGTCGAGGACCAGATCAGCCTGCGGATGAATGAGGCGATTCGCGCCGCCATGCGCCGGTTAAAGGTCGATTTGCTGTTGCAGCCCGATGCGATTCTGGCACGCGAGCCGAATGTCGACATCACCGATGCCGTGGTTGCCGATTTGAACGCGCTGTTGCCGCAGGTCCAGATTGTGCCGCCCGCCAATTATCGCCCGGGCCAATTGGTTGAGCAGCGCAACCGCGAGCTGGCCGCCGCCGCGCGGGCCGCCGCCGCTGGGCAGGCCCCGGCCACGCCGCCGACCAGCCAGCCGGCCACCCGGTAAGCCGCAGCAGGCCTGACCGAGATGACCGACACAGCCGCCGCAGCCCCGGGGCCAGCGGACCAGATTGGTCCGCTGGACATCCGCCAGATCATGGCGGCCATCCCCCACCGCTATCCGCTGTTGCTGATCGACCGGGTCGTCACCTTGGTGCCGCACCAGTCGGTCCATGCGGTCAAGGCGGTCACGATGAACGAGCCGTTTTTTCAGGGGCATTTCCCCGGGCGGCCGATCATGCCCGGCGTGTTGATGATCGAGGCGATGGCACAGGCCGCCGCTGTGTTGGCGGTCGAGTCGCTGGGGCTGGCGGGCACTGGCAAGCTGGTGTATTTCATGGCGATTGACGGAGCAAAGTTCCGCCGCCCGGTCGAGCCGGGCTGTCTGCTCGATCTGCACGTCGACATCGTTCAGAACAAGCGCACCGTGTGCAAATTTGCGGGGCGCGCGCTGGTGGACGGCGCGGTGGCGGCGGAATGCCAGTTCACTGCGATGATCGCCGATCCGCCAGCGGGCTGAGGCACCATGCAATCCCGTCGGCGCGGCAGCGCCGGCTTGCATTTTGCGGGCGGTGCCAGTAGGGCGCTCGGCTTGCAGGCAATTTCCCCCAGCATCGATGGTCGGAAACCATCGGTCATAGGAGCAACGACGATGAAATCAGGCATTCACCCCGATTACCACATGATCAAGGTCCAGATGACCGACGGCACCGTGTATGAAACCCGCTCGACATGGGGCAAGGAAGGCGACACGCTGGCGCTGGAAATCGACCCGACCGCCCACCCGGCGTGGACCGGCGGTACCGGGCGCTTGCTGGACGCGGGCGGCCAGGTGGCAAAGTTCAACAAGCGGTTCGGCGGCCTGACCCTGAAGCGCTGACCCATCCCGATCAACGCAAAACGGCGGGCCTGATCGTCTCAGGTCCGCCGTTCATGTTTCTGCGGCGCGGGGTTATGCGCCGGGAATCGCCGCCTGGGCAAATTGGCCATCGCCCACCGGGGCGGCCAAAATATCACGCAGCCCCTGCCCCTTGTCGACCACTTGCGTGGTCGGGCTGCCGACCTGGCTGCGGATCCCGGGGTCGCTGCGGGTGCCGCCCGCGCTGCCGATAATCTGCGCCTCGCTGGCGCTGCGCGGCGCGGGGCCACCGAACAGGGCGCGCAGCGTCTGCTCCGCCGCCGTTTCGCTGCCGGGCCGGGCCGCACCGGGGGCGGGCGGCACCAGCGCGAAATCGGGCGGCACGATCAGCGGGGCCTGCCGCTGCACCGCCATTTCATCGGGACGGGTGCGGTTGAACAGGCCGGTGGAGCCACAGGCCGACAACAGGGTCGCGGCAAGCAGGCTGGCCGCAATGGCACGGGTGCGGATCATAAGGGTCACTCCTGACTGGGCGCGGCATCCCTGGCCGCCGCCGGATTGCGGTCCTTGTCGCCGATCAGCAGCGCCCGCGCAACCAGCAATAGCACCCCGATGGTGATGCAGGCGTCAGCGACGTTGAAAATCAGAAACGGGCGAAAATCGCCAAAATGCAGATCGGCAAAATCGACAACATAGCCAAAGCGGATGCGGTCGATGATATTGCCCAGCGCCCCGCCGAAAATCAGCGCCAGCGCGATGACATCGCCCCGCGCCTGCTCCCGGCTCATCCACACCCCGACGGCTGCGGCCACCACGCTGGTCACCGCCACCAGCGTCCAGCGCTGCGGGTCGCTGCAATTGGCGAACAGCGACAGGGAAATGCCGCAATTTTCCGCCCAGGTAAGCTGAAAAAACGGAATGAGGTTGAACACCCGGCGGCTTTCCAGCGACAGCGGCACCATGACGATCCATTTGGTGAGCTGGTCAAATAGCAAGGCCGCAGCGGCCACAATCAAGCCGGTGCGCAAATGAGGCGACGTCATCATGCCCCCCCCAATATATCAGTGCAGCGCCCGCACAAGGCCCCATCCACGCTGACATCGGGCAAATGCCGCCAACAGCGTCCGCATTTGTGGAGGGTGGTTCGGGTGGCGGCCAGCGCCGGGCCGGGCCGCACCGCCGCCACGATGAAAATTTCCTCCAGCTCCGCCGCCGCCAGCGGCAGCTTGGGCATCACCACCTCGGCCTCCAGACTGGACCGCACCAATTTGTCACGGCGCAGCGGCTCGATGACCTCCAGCGCGGCCACCCGCGCCGCGCGCACCGTTGCCCATTTGGCGGCCAGCTCTGCTGCGGTGGCGGCCCCGGCAGGCAGTTCCGGCCATAGCAGCAAATGCACGCTGCCGCCACCGGGATAGCGCGTTCCCCACACCTCTTCGGCGGTGAACACCAGCACCGGCGCGGCATAGCGGACCAGCGCGTGGAAAATCATGTCCAGCATGGTGCGATAGGCAGCGCGGCGCGGGGTCTGGCGTCCGGTCGCCGGGTTGACGTCGCAATAGAGGCAATCCTTGCGGATATCGAAATAAAAGGCGCTCAAATCCTCGTTGCAGAAATCGGTGAGCGCCCGGACATAGCTGTTAAAGTCATAATCATCGACCGCCGCGCGCAATTTGCGGTCGAGCTCGCCCAGCAAATGGAGCATATAGCGCTCCAATTCCGGCATATCCGCCACCGCCACCCGCTCCGCATCGGTGAAATCACCCAGCGCGCCAAGCAAATAGCGGAAGGTGTTGCGCAGCTTGCGATATTGATCGCCCACGCCCTTCAATATCTCGTCGCCAATCCGGTGGTCTTCGGTGAAATCCACGCTCAGCGCCCACAGGCGGATGATGTCCGCGCCGGTCTG
>DAIUBZ010000087.1:0-7311 GCA_036846445.1 Sphingopyxis sp.
TTGATGACGCCCGCCTTGCTGGCGCTATAGGCCGGACTGCCCGCGCCGGACCGCAGGCCCGCCACGCTGGCGGTCAGGATGATGCTGCCGCCCCGCCCGCTTGCCTGGCCTGCGTCCCACATCGCCTTGCCGGCATGTTTCACCATCAGCCACGGCCCGATCAGGTTGATCCGCAACAATTCGGCAAAATCGGCCGCATCCGTATCGAAAATCCCGGGCAAACCACCGGAAACCCCGGCATTGGCAAAGGCGACGTCAATCCGGCCCGTGTCCGCCAGCGCCAGTGCGACCAGCGCCGCCACGTCGGCCTCGCACCCCGCATCCAGCACCATGTCGCTGGCCCGGCCCCCGGCGGCGCGCACCATATCGGCCACCGCGCCCACGTCCGGCGACACATCGCCCAGAACCACCGCCGCGCCCTCGGCGGCGAAGCACAGCGCGCTGGCCCGGCCGATGCCGCTGGCCGCGCCGGTGATGATTGCGGTTTTCCCGGCCAGCAGCCCCATAATCCTGATCCTTTACGCGCCCGCAGCCCGGGCAAACGCCAGCGCCCGCTCCGCCAGATTGCCCACTTCCGCCGCCATTGCCTGGGCATGGGCGGACGTGGCGGTGCCGTCCTGCACCCGTTTCTTGATGCCCTGGACAATCCCGGCCAGCCGGAACAGATTATAGGCAAAATACCAGTTCAAATCAGGAATGCCATCGCGTGCAGTCGCCGCGCAATATCGCGCCGTCACCCAATCCAGTTCCGGAATCCCCAGCACCGCCCGGTCCACATCCTGAACCCCCGACCGCCCGGCATTGTCGGTCACCCACGCCATGGCAAAATAGGCAAAATCCGCCAGCGGATCGCCCAATGTGGACAATTCCCAATCCAGCACCGCGCAAATTTCGGGCGCGTCAGCGGCAAAAATCAGATTGTCGATCCGGTAATCGCCGTGGACAATGCTGGTGCGGGTTTGCGGCGGCACGCTGGTGGGCAGCCACGCGATCAGCGCCTCCATCGCGGCCATCGGTTCGGTTTCGGCCAACCGATATTGCCGGGTCCATCGTTCGACCTGCCGGGCAAAATAATTGCCGGGGCGGCCATAATCGGCAAGCCCGGCGGCGGCGATATCCACAGTGTGGAGCGCCGCCAGCGTGTCGACCATCGCCGCATAGACCGCGCGGCGTTGGTCCGGCGTGCTGCCCGGCATCGTCCCGTCCCAGATGGTTCGCCCCGGGACATGGTCCATCACATAAAACCAACTGCCGATCACGCTGACATCGGTGCACAGCCCATATTGGCGGGCGACGGGTACGCCATGGCCCAGCAACGCCGATTGCACGCGAAATTCGCGGTCCACCGCATGCGCCGACGGCAACAAATCGCCAAAGGGTTTGCGCCGCAGAACATAATCACCCGAGGGGGCGGTCAGCCGATAGGTGGGGTTGGATTGGCCACCGCGAAATTTGGCGATGCTGACCGGCCCGGCAAAGCCCGGCACATGGGCCGCCAGCCACGCGGCCAGTGCGTCCGCGTCCAGCACATCCGCCCCAGTGGGGGCGGCGGTGCCGGTGAACGCCGCCTCGGCATCAATCACGCTGGTCATGGCAATCTGCTCACCGCGCGGCCCGCCCTAGCCCCGCCCGCCGTCCGGCAGGGAGGCGTGACGGGCAAATTCCAGCCGGGCAATGGCGCGGGCATGGACCTCGTCCGGCCCATCGGCCAGCCGCAGGGTCCGCTGCCCGGCATAGGCCTGGGCCAGGCCGAAATCATCCGACACCCCGCCGCCGCCATGCGCCTGAATCGCGTCATCGATGATTTTCAGCGCCATATTGGGGGCCTGAACCTTGATCATCGCAATTTCAGCAGCAGCGGCCTTGTTGCCGACCTTGTCCATCATGTCGGCGGCCTTGAGGCACAGCAGCCGGGTCATTTCAATATCAATCCGGGCGCGGGCGATGCGCTCTTCCCACACGCTATGTTCGGCGATTTTCTTGCCAAATGCAGTGCGGCTTTGCAGGCGGCGGACCATTTTCTCCAGCGCCTCCTCCGCCGTGCCGATGGTCCGCATACAATGGTGGATGCGCCCCGGACCCAGCCGCCCCTGCGCAATTTCAAAGCCGCGCCCTTCGCCCAGCAGCATCGCATCGGCGGCATTCACCCGCACATCGGCAAGCTCGATTTCCATATGGCCGTGCGGGGCATCGTCATAACCAAACACCGGCAAATGGCGCAAAATCCGCATGCCGGGCGTATCGAGCGGCACGACCAGCATCGATTGCTGTTGGTGACGCTTGGCTCCGGTGTCGGTTTTGCCCATGACAATCGCCACCTTGCAGCGCGGATCGCCCGCGCCCGACGACCACCATTTGCGGCCGTTGATGACATAATCATCGCCGTCGCGGGTGATGCGGCATTCGATATTGGTGGCGTCTGATGAAGCCACCTGCGGTTCGGTCATCAAAAAGGCCGACCGGACCTCGCCCGCCATCAGCGGGGCCAGCCAGCGGTCCTTTTGCGCGCGGGTGCCATAGCGGTGGAACACCTCCATATTGCCGGTGTCGGGGGCGGAGCAGTTGAACACCTCGCTGGCAAAGGGCACCCGGCCCATTTCCTCGGCGCACAGCGCATATTCCAAATTGGTCAGGCCCGGCCCGTCAAAGGCAAAACTGTCGTCGACATGGTGGTGGGCGGCGCTGCGCGGCGGCATGAACAGGTTCCACAGGCCGACTGCGCGCGCCTCGGCCTTCAACTCCTCGACAATCGGCAGCACCTTCCACCGCTCGCCCGCCGCATCCTGCGCATGATAGGTGGCGATGGCAGGGCGCACCTTGGCGGCGATAAAATCGCGCACCCGGCCCTGCCAATGGCGCTGGCGGTCGGTGAGGTCAAAATCCACTGGGCATGGCTCCCTGGCTGATGGCTGCTTTACCTTTACGTTAATGTCAGGTTGGACAGCAAATTGCTAGGGGCAAAGTCAATAGAAGTCGGCGACCTGCGCCCCGTCGCGGCGCGGGGCGCGGTGGATTTGCACGCCGCCGGTTGCCGCCGCCGCGCCGCCCCGCACCACCGCAGCGCGGATGATTCGCGCGCGCGCCACCGCCACCGCCCGCACCGGCGTGGGTGCGGGGGCGGGCCGCGGCGCGGCAAGCGGGGCGGGCGTGAGCAACAACAGGGCGGCGCTGAACATGGCGGCGATGCTGCCCCGGCGCGCAGCTCAGCCCCAGCGAATTAACCCAATTTTCACCATCGCCACCCGCCAAAATCAGGGGCTTTTCGTATCAGCCGCCACCATTGTCCCACAACGGCACAGCCCGGGCAGCGGGGGTTAGAGCGGCTCAGGCCCGTCCGCCCGCAGCACCCAGCCGCAGCCAAGGACTGCGCCGTCGTCCCCGGCATCCAGGGCGGCCACCGTTTGCCAGCCATCGCCGCGCAGCGCGCGGGCGGCGGCGGGGTCATGGCCCAGCGGCAGGAAGATGCGGCGCGCGCCCGCCTGCGGTGCCTGCCCGACCAGCGCAGCAATCAGCGGGTCGGGATAGAGGGAAAAGCCCACTGCCACCTCGCGCTGGCCATCGGCGCGGGCGATGACATATGAGCCGCCCCGGCCAATCGCATCGCCATGCCCCGGCAGATAGAGCGAGAAACCAAACCAACTGTGATAGGCAAAGCCGCGCCGCTCGGTCGGGTCCAGCGTCAGCGTGGCGCGCCCCGCCAGCGCCGCCGCCACCGCCGCCACCGCATCAATCTGATCGGTCAGCACCCCGCCCGCGTCAAACGCGCGCAGCCGCGCCAGCGCCGGGGCAAAATCGCCAGTCGCGGCGAGCAGCGGCAGATAGGCCCCGGCCCCCATTGCCCCCAGCGCGCCCGCGTCCTTGGCATCCAGCGCCGCGCCCAGCGCCGCCACATCGGCCCCCGCCACCGGCAATGGCCCGGCCGCCAGCCGCGCCACCGCATCAGGCAAAGTGAAATCGACCGACACCGGGCCGATGCCCGCCGCGTCCAGCGCGTCAATCGCCATGCTGGCAATTTCGGCGGCGGCGGCGACATTGTCGCGGCCAATCAACTCCGCCCCGACCTGCAGCAATTCGCGCGCGCCGTTCAGCCCGCTGGGCCGCATCGTCATCACCTGCCCGGCATAGCAGAGCCGCAGCGGGCGCGGCGCGGCGGCCAGCAGCCCGGCGGCGATCCGCCCGACCTGCTGGGTGATATCCGGGCGAATCGCCAGGGTGCGGCGAGTCACCGGGTCGGTAAAGCGCAGCAAATGGCTGGCCGCATCATCGCCAGCGGTTTCCGTGCCTCCGGCAATGGTGCCGCGCGCCAGCGTGCCCTGATATTCCGCCAGCGCCGGGGCCACCCGGGCATAGCCATGGCTGGTCATCGCATCGACCAGTGAGCGGGTGATCCGCGACGTCGCCTCCGCCAGTGGCGGCAAGCGGTCACGCAGCCCGTCGGGCAACAGCGCTGGGGGGGCAGCAGGCCCGCTCAAAAGCGCAGGCCCCGCGCCTGTTTCACCCCCGGCAATTGGCACACTTGCCACAACAAGGGTTCGGGCATCGGCGAATCGAGCGACAGCAACAACACCGCCTCGCCGCCCGCGCTGCGGCGGCCCAGATGGAAGGTGCCGATGTTCAGCCCGGCATCGCCCAGCGTGCTGCCCACCCGCCCGATAAAGCCCGGCGCGTCCTCGTTGACGATATACAGCATGTCGCCGTCCAGATCGGCCTCGACCTTGATCCCGAACATTTCCACCAGCCGGGGCGCGCCATCGCTGAACAATGTCCCCGCCACCGACCGGTCGCCATCGCTGGTCGATACCGTCACCCGCACCAATGTCTGGTAATTGCCGGTGCGGTCGCGCCGCACTTCGCTAACGTCCAGCCCGCGCTCGCGCGCCATGAAGGGGGCGTTCACCATGTTCACTGCATCGCTATAGCGCCGCATCAACCCCGCCAGCACCGCCGCCGTAATGGGTTTCAGGTTCAGCTCCGCCGCCGCACCTTCGGCCTCGATGGCAATTTTGGTCAGATTGTCATGGGCCAATTGGCCGATCAAACTGCCCAATTTTTCCGCGAGCGCCATATAGGGTTTCAGCTTCGGCGCTTCCTCCGCCGACAGGCTGGGCACGTTCAGCGCATTGGTGATGCCGCCCGCCACCAGATAATCGGCCATTTGTTCCGCCACCTGAATCGCGACATTCACCTGCGCTTCGCTGGTGGAAGCCCCCAGATGCGGCGTGCAAATGAAATTGGCGGTGCCGAACAGCGGGTGGTCCGCCGCCGGGGGTTCAACCGCAAACACATCCAGCGCCGCGCCGCCAACCTGGCCGCTGTCCAGCGCGGCCTTCAGCGCCGCCTCGTCCACCAGCCCGCCGCGTGCGCAATTGATGATCCGCACGCCCCGCTTGGTCTTCGCCAGCGCCTCTGCCGACAATATATTGCGGGTTTGATCGGTCAGCGGGGTGTGCAGGCTGATGAAATCGGCGCGGCCCAGCAGCGCGTCCAGCTCCAGCTTTTCCACGCCCAATTCCACCGCCCGCGCCTCGGTCAGAAATGGGTCGAACGCCGCCACCTTCATCTTCAGGCCCAGCGCGCGTTCGGCCACAATGCTGCCGATATTGCCGCAGCCAATAAGGCCCAGTGTTTTCGACGTCAGCTCGACGCCCATGAAGCGGTTTTTTTCCCACTTGCCGGCCTGAGTCGACGCATCCGCTTCCGGCAATTGCCGGGCCAGCGCGAACATCATGGCGATGGCATGTTCAGCGGTGGTGATGCTGTTGCCAAAGGGGGTGTTCATCACCACCACGCCCTTGGCCGACGCCGCCGGAATATCGACATTGTCCACGCCAATCCCGGCGCGGCCCACCACCTTCAAATTGGCGGCGGCGGCCAGAATCGCCGGGGTGACCTTGGTGGACGAGCGGATGGCCAGCCCGTCATATTCGCCGATGATCGCGGCCAGTTCGTCGGGGGTTTTGCCGGTGATTTCATCAACCAGCACCCCGCGCTCGCGGAAAATCTGCGCCGCCTTGGGGTCCATCTTGTCGGAAATCAGCACTTTGGGCTGAGCGGTTGTGGTCGTCATGGTCATGCTCCTGCGGCGCAGCCGCGCCGGAAAAATCGGAAAAATCGGGGATGGTTCAGGCGGCCAGACTGGCGCGCGCCCAGTCAAGCCAGGGACCAAGCGCGGCAATGTCGGCGGCATCCACCGTCGCCCCGCACCAGATCCGCAGCCCCGGCGGCGCGTCGCGATAGCCGGCAATGTCAAAGGCCGCACCCGCCCCCTCCAGCAGCGCGGCAAACCGCTTGATATAGGCCTCATCCGCGCCATCGACCGCCAGACAGACCGACGTCGTCGAGCGCGTGGCGGGATCAGCGGCCAGATGGTGCAGCCAGCCGCGCGCGGCCACAATCTGGTCCAGCGCGGCGGCATTGGCATCGCTGCGCGCCTTCAGCCCGGCCAGCCCGCCCAGCGACCTGGCCCACTCGAGCGCAAAAATCGCATCCTCCACCGCCAGCATCGACGGGGTGTTGATGGTCTCGCCCTTGAAAATCCCCTCCGCCAGCGCGCCCTTCGCCATCAGCCGGAACACTTTGGGCAGCGGCCACGCCGGGGTGTGACTTTCCAGCCGCTCGACCGCGCGCGGGCCGAGGATGATGACGCCGTGCCCGCCTTCGCCGCCCAGCACCTTTTGCCAGCTGAACGTCGCGACATCGATCTTGTCCCACGGCAGGTCATAAGCGAACACCGCGCTGGTTGCATCGGCAAAGGCCAGTCCGGCGCGGTCGTCGGCAATCCAGTCGCCATTCGGCACCCGCACCCCGCTGGTCGTGCCGTTCCAAGTGAACAGCACGTCGTGCGACCAATCGACCGCGCCAAGGTCGGGCAATTGGCCATAATCGGCGCGCAGCACGGTGGGATTCAGCTTCAATTGCTTGACCGCGTCGGTGACCCAGCCCTCGCCAAAGCTCTCCCACGCCAGCGCGGTGACCGGCCGCGCGCCCAGCATCGTCCACATCGCCATTTCATAAGCGCCAGTGTCGGACCCGGGGACAATGCCAATGCGGTGGGTGGCGGGCAGATCCAGCATTTCGCGCATCAAATCAATGCAATGCGCCAGCCGCGCCTTGCCAATTTTGGCGCGGTGCGAACGGCCGAGCGATTCGGTCGCCAATTTGTCGGGGGTCCAGCCGGGCGGCTTGGCACAGGGTCCGGATGAAAAATGGGGGCGCGCCGGGCGCACCGCCGGCATCGGCACTTCAGTCATGTCTTCTCTCCTTACAGAGAGCACGCGCGGCGTTGGGACCGCGTGGCCCGGCGCGGGGGTG
>DAIUBZ010000088.1:0-7279 GCA_036846445.1 Sphingopyxis sp.
GGACATTTCACCCCGATATCTTCGCCATTTTGACGCCTCGAACGCGCATTTAATGAGTCCTGACCCTAAGGCGATTTCCAGTCAGATGGCAACATCTGACGGCTCGGAAATCACGGCAACGCGGGGGGTTAGAGCGCGTTTCGATCTGATTGAAACAGATCGAGCGTTCTAGCGATCCGCGAAGCCCGCTTCCGCCTCAGCCAGCACCCGGTCGATCTGGTCCAGCGCGGGGGCCTCGATCCGGCCCGGGTCGAGCAGGCGGGCGATGGCCGCTGCATTCAAATGCCGGGCGACGGCGGGGGTGCGGGCCAGCGCCGGGGCAAAGGCGAGCCCGTCCCGTTCCGCCGCCTCGATCACCGTTTTGACGAGGGTATCAGCGGCGGCGCGCGGCATATGCGCGGCCAGCGCCAGCGCCACCCGCTGCGACATCGCAAAACCACGCGAGCCGTCGATGTTGGCGCGCATCCGGGCCGAATCCACCTCCAGCGTAGCAAGCAGGCCCGCCACATCGCGCTGCGCCGCCGCCGAAGTGATGCTGATCTCCGCCAGCACTGCGGCTTGGGCGGAGGTGTTGTCACGTTCAAAGAAATTGACGACATCATCGCCCAGCACCTCAGCCAGCCGGGGAATCGTCCGCCCGCTGTGAATCAGCCGTTCGGACAGGCGCGGATTGCTTTTGTGCGGCATGGACGAACTGGACGCGGTGCCGGGGGGCAGCGCCTCGCGCACCTCGGCAATGTCGGTGGATTGCAGCAGGAAAATCTCCTGCCCCACCCGCTGATTCGATCGGGCGACCAGGCCCAGCACCGCGCCATATTCGGCGATCACGTCGCGGGTGCCGTTCCAATCAGCCGCATCGGGCGCGGCAAAGCCCAGCGCAGCGGCAAAGCGCTGTTCCACCGCCGCCGCCCGATCGCCCAGGCCGGAATAATTGCCCACCGGCCCCTTCAAAATCGCCGAGCGGCGGATCCGTGCGCGCACCTCGGCCAGCCGGGCGCGGTGGCGGCCATATTCGCCGATCCAACTGCTGATTTTCTTGCCAAAGCTGATCGGCTGGGCATGTTGGCCCAGCGTCCGGCCAATCATGGGGGTGGCGCGGTGGGCGCGGGCCAGCGTGGCCATTGTCCGCACACTGGCGGCCAGACAATTGTCCAGCGCGCCCGCCGCCCGGTCCAGCGTCACCATGGTCGCGGTGCCATAGATATCGACGGTGGTCGCACCAAAATGCACATATTGGTCGCCCAGATCATCAAGGCTGCGCCGCCAGACATTGAGCAGCGCCACCATCCGGTGGTTCACCCGGCCATATTCGGCGTCAAACTCGGCCTCGGGAACCAGCTCGGCCCGCGCTTTTTCCGCAATATCCTGCGCGGCAGCGGCGGGGATGACCCCTTCGGCGGCCTGAGCCGTCGCCATCGCCGCCTCGACATCCAGCACCGCCTGGGTGCTGGCCTGATAGTCAAACAGCGCCCGCATCGCCGCTGGTGAGCATGTTGCCGCCGCCGCTGGCCCGGCGATCACCAGCGCGCCCAGCGCCAACCCGGTCGCAATGCGCGCAATCATGGACCTGTGCCCGCCACCCCCACCGCCGCGCCCGGTTGCGGCGGTGGCACCGCCAGCAGCGTTTCCATCATCGCCAGCGCCGATTCACGGCCAAGCCTGGCGATCAGCGCCCGGTCGGTCTGGTCCCCAAATTCGAATGTCACCCCCGGCACGCCAAAGCGTTCAAACACCCACGCCTTGCTGTTGCCCGCCCCGGCGCGGTGGTTTGCGTCGCTGGCCACCGCATAATCCGGCATCCGCTGTTGCAACCGGTCCAGCCAGTTTTTCGTGAACAGCGGCGGATCAGTCGGCAATTGGTCGGGGATCGTGTAAAATACATCGCGGTCGGTGGAATGAAAATCGATCAGCGCCCGCAAGCGCCGGGCGGGATTGGCCGCAATCCCTTCCAGCAGAGCCTGCATCAGCCGGGTTTCCGGCTGGGTAAACCGGCCCCAATCCCGGTTCAAATCCACGCCGCCCATATTGTGCCGCCAATGGCCGCGCACCACCCCGTCGGGGTTGAGCATCGGCACGATGATCGTGTCAAAGCGGGCGCGATAGGCGCGGGCAATGGCACTGTCGCCCATCACTGTGTCCGCAAAGGCAAACATACCCAGAGCGCCGCTGATTTCCGGGGGATGCTGACGGCCCAATAGCACCACGACTTCGCGCCCGCCCGCCCCGGCGGCATCGACCGGGGCGCTGGCCGGATCGCCAACGGTCAGCCGCTCAATCGGACGGCCCTCCAGCGATGTGCCCAGCAAGGCGCGCTCCACGCCCGGCGCCCGCGCCGCGCGCTCTGCCCACGCCGCATAGGTGGCAGGCGCGATAATCTCCTGCGCCGCCACAAACATTGGCCTGGCCCCCACCCGCACCGTCAGCCGGGCGCGGCGGTCGGCCCCGGTGCCGCTGACCGTCACCGCGCTGGGCGGAAGGGCGGTCCACACCACGCCATCGTCACTGACCCGGGGCCGATAACGGTGGCCGCAGCCGCGATAATCCAGATCAACCACCACCCGCCCGCGCCGCGCGGGGGTGATCCGGAACGCATACCATGGGCTGCAATTGATCCGCCCCGGCGTTTCCGGAGCAATCGTCAGCCGGAACCGGCTGGCCCCCTCTGCCGCACATCCGGCAAATGCGCCGGTGGGGAAATCATGGTCAATCGCCGCCGCCGCTGTCCGGCATGGCACAGGAGCAGCGGGCGGATCCACATCCCGCGCCGCCACCGGATTGCCCAGCCACAGCGATGTGGCCAGCCCAATTCCGGCAATGCCGCGCCAATGCCGCACCGCCGCGTCAGAAGCTCTTGCGCAGCTCGGCCCGCAGCACCCGTCCGCGCGCGCTGTGCAATTCGCTGAAATAGCCATAGCTTTCATCGGCCAGGGGCGGGTCCTGATTGAAGATATTGTTCAGGCCAAAGCGAAAGCGCGTGCCGTCCAGCGGGCCGTCCTTAAACTCATAACCCACCGTCACATTCATGGTGAAAAATTCGCGCACCGGATAGAAATTGATGTTGGGATTGGCGGTGGCGTCCAGCAATGTGTCGCGAACGACCGACGTGTCATACACCCCGCTCATATATTGGCCAAACACCGACGCGCTCCACCCGGCATTGCGCCACAGCAGCGACCCCGAAAGGCGCCATTTGGGCCGCCCTTCAATTTCCAGCAATTCGCCAAGGCCGCCAACGCCCACGTCCAGTGGCAAAATACCCTCGGCGATGGCGTCCAGCAATTCCTGGGCATCCGGCCCGGCGGATTGGACGAACGACGTCAGCCGCGCTGCGTTCAGCCGCACCCGGAAATCACCCGCGCCAAAGTCGGGGAAGTTGTAAAACATGCCAAAATCCCAGCCGCGTGAGGCGCGGCTGTCGAGATTGAGATAGGGGTCCAGCACCTGAATAATCTTGCCCGCCGGGGTCAGCCCGGTGCCGGCAAACAGGGCAAGCTGATCCGCATCCGGCGCGGCGCGCTGGACATTGGGGTTGGTCGATCCGTTCAGCCGCCGCAGCAAATCCAGCGCAATCGCATTGCCATCGCCGAACACGCCGATAATCCCGACCTGGCGCACATTCCAATAATCCGCCGTCAGCGTCAGGCCGGGCAGGAAGCCGGGTTCCAGCACCAGCCCGGCGTTGATGCTGCGGCTGCGTTCCGGCACCAACTGATCCGTGCCCGACCGAAAGCTGATCGTGCCCGCACCGGGGCAGACGCCCAGACTGGCCAATTGACCCTTGAGCACCTGGGCCTGACAAATCACGAAATCGTCGCGGGTGTTGGACCGGGTGGTGCCGGCATCATTCACCTGAACCAGATTTGGCGCGCGAAACCCCTTTGACCATGCGCCGCGCAGCAACACCCCGTCGGTGACAGTCCATGCCGCCGCGACCCGGGGCACAACCGCCGTTTCCTTCACATCGCCAAAATGTTCGACCCGCCCGGCCAGCTGCACGGTCAATTCCTTGACCAGCGGAATGTTCATATCTTCGCCGACGATCGGCACAAATGCCTCGGCAAAAGCGGAATAAACCTCGCGGCTGCCGCTGGTATCGGGCGAGGCGCTGGTGCCTGCCACATCGCTGCCGTTGAACACGCCGGTCACGCTGTCGGTAAAGGTAATACTGCCATCAAGGCGCGGGTCGCGGTCGTCAAAAAATGTCTCGCGCCGGAACTCGACGCCGCCCGCCAGCCCCACCGGGCCGCCCGGCAGGGTGAACAGGCTGTTGTTCGACATTTTGAAATCGGCCAGCGCCAGCGTCGTCTCGCCCTTGCGGAACACATCGATGCGGAAACTGTCGATCACCGCTTCCGGATTGGGGGTGCAATCGCCCTGCCCGGGATCGGTCAGACAGCCGCCGTTGAACGGATTATAGGCATCCGGCGTGGTGCGGTTGATCGCCGCCTGCATCAGCGTCAGCGACACCCGGTTGCGGGCCAGATCGATGGTGTTGGCCTTGGAATAGAGGAAACCCGTGTCGAAATCCCAATCGCCGAAATTGCCGCGCAGGCCGAACACGCCGCGCAGTGCTTCCTTGTCCACCGTCACATCGCGGTTGCCAACATCGACAAAGCGATAGCGCTGCATGATCAGGTCCGCGCCCGACGCGGCGATGGTCGTGCCGGGCAGGCGGTTGGGGTTGGGCGCCCCGCCCCGGGTGGTCGGCCCGAACGGGTTCCAATAGGCGTTGCGGCTGATCCCCACCGGCACCGCCGACAGGATCGCCGAAGCCTCGATATTCCGGCGGTTTTCCGAGCGGTAGAAACTGCCCTCGAAATAGGCCTCCACCCGGTCGCTGAGTTCATAATTCAGCAGCAGCGCCGCATTGTATCGCCGCTTTTCGCTGATCAGATTATTGCCGAAATTTGTATTGTAGCGCACCGTGGTCGGCGGCACTGTCCCGTTGCGGGCGCAAATGCCATTGCCAAAGCTGAGGCGGCAGCCGGTGAATGTATCGGGCTGCAGAAAAAAGCCAGTCGCGCGGATCGGCGTGGCATTGGCCGGGGCCTGAATGGTGAACTGGCCGAACGGGCCAAAGGTGTTGCGGTTGTTGAATTGCACATCGTTTTCAAAATCCGTGCCAACCACCAGCGGCCGCCGGTCCTCCTCACCCGCATAGGCGCGGGCCGAAGCAGGCAGGCCACTTTCGTAAAAATAGCCGCCATAGAGGGTGATATTGCCGCGGCCACCGGCAAAATCGCTGCCATAGCCGCCATTCATCTGCCAGCTATACAGGCTAGTACCGGTCGAGCTGCGATATTCCCCCTCGACAAACCCGCCCTTCAGATTGGACCGCAGGATGGTATTGACCACCCCCGCCACCGCATCCGCGCCATAGAGCGCCGAGGCGCCATCGCGCAGCACCTCCAGCCGCCGGACACTGCCCGGGGCAATTTCATTGGCATCCGCCGACACCACCGGCACCAGCAATTCGGTCTGGAAACCAGGATGCAGGTTCATCCGGCGGCCGTTGATCAGCAACAATGTGTTGCCCGTGCCCAGATCGCGCAAATTCACCGACGACACATCGCCGCGCGCGCTGTTGACGGTACTGGCATTTTGCTCGTTGAACGACGCGGTGCCAACCTGGGGAATGGCGCGAAACAATTCCTCGCCCGATGACGCGCCAATCGCGGCGACATCGGCGGTGTCCAACACCGTCACCGGCAGGACGTCATTGATTTTCGCGCCCTGAATCTGCGAACCGGTAATCACGATTTCGGGGGTGGCATCGGGATCAGCGTCGGATGGCACGGTAGCAGGGGTGGGGGCCGGGGCGGGCGGCGCACTTTGCATCATCGCCTGCGCATTGGCACTGGCCATCACCGCCAATGATGCCCCAGCCAAGCCCAACATGCGGATATGCAGCAATTTCACCATCTCGATTTTCCCCTGCTTGCGCGGGCCGCCGGTGGTTGTTCCCCGGTCTGCCGCCTCACTGTTATGCACGATAACAACTTTTCCGGCCAATGCTAGCGCCTGCCCCCCAGGCCGCTGATTTTCCCGCCCCCATCACTCCACATAATGGGCCGTGGTGTTTGCCGCCACGTCCGCCGCCGTCACCCCGGGGGCCAGTTCAATCAGCCGAAACGGGCTGCTGTGGTCGTCGCGAGCAAACACCGCCAGATCGGTAATCACCATATCCACCACGCCCACGCCCGTCAGCGGCAGGGTGCAGGCGGGGATGAATTTCGGGCTGCCGTCCTTGGCCACATGGTCCATCACCACAATGATCCGCTTGACCCCGGCGACCAGATCCATCGCGCCGCCCATGCCCTTGATCATCTTGCCGGGGATCATCCAATTGGCGATGTCACCATTTTCGGCAACTTCCATCGCGCCCAGCACCGCCACGTCGATATGACCGCCCCGGATCATCGCAAAACTGTCGGCGGAGCTGAAATAGACGCTGGACGGCAATTCGCTGATCGTCTGTTTGCCCGCATTGATCAAATCCGGGTCTTCCTCGCCCGCAAAGGGGAATGGCCCGATGCCCAGCATGCCATTTTCCGATTGCAGCGTGACATCGATGCCCGCCGGGATATGGTTGGCGACCAATGTGGGAATGCCAATCCCCAGATTGACGTAAAACCCATCACGCAATTCGCGCGCCGCACGGGCCGCCATGTCATCGCGGCTCCAGCCGAAGGAAGGATTGGTCATGGCGTGTCGCTTTCGGTTTGAGGGACCAGCGGCGCGGGCAGCAAAAACCACCCATCACCCCACAGATTGTCGGTCGGCAGCGGCGTGTCGGGGTCGCGCAAATAGGCATAGGCCTCGTCGGCGTCGCTGCGCTGATCGCCCACCACCGCCAGCACGCAATTGGCATCCGCCAGTTCGGCGCGCAATTGCTGTTTGCCGACCGATGTGCCCGCGCCAGTGGCGATGCGGTCCTGGCCGCTGGGGTCCAGTCCGGCAGCGGCGAGCTTGGCGGCCAATCTGCCACTATCCTGCGCGGCGCTGACCCACCAGATGCCCACGCCTTCCTGGCGGAGCGTGCTGACCAGCCCGCGCCAGCCCTCGGCTGCATCGCCGCCCGTCCCGGCATCCGGGCCGATATTGCCCGCATCGGCATCGATCAGCACGATCGGACGCCGCTGGCCACACGGCATCATTCGGGGGGCCAAAATGCTGGCACGGCCATCCAGCACCAACGCCTGAATGGGTGCGCCCTCGCGGTACAGCCGATGTCGCTGGGCAACATGAGCCGCCACCGCCGCAAAATTGGCGGCGATCC
>DAIUBZ010000089.1:0-7274 GCA_036846445.1 Sphingopyxis sp.
TTTGCAGAACCCCGTCTTTTTGCAGGGTCTGCGTACGGGTAAGCGGGGGGCGCCTCGTCGTGCAGAAATTTGAGTTCAGATAGTCGACAAAGTAACCGTCAGCACAAGTAACATTGGCTGAGGCCCGTCGATAAATAGACGGAGCGTCCCTGAGGTCTGGCTTGCAAGAATTTTGGAGTTGATACACAATACCCCAACCGGCAGGACATTTTTCTGTGTGCCCTCTCTTTACCATGCCAGTATTTTGTCCTTGCGCCTGTGCCGCAGGCGCAACCGCCAGCGAACCGGCAGCGAACAACACAAGACCGGCGGCAGCCAGCATGGTCGTGGATGAAAGTGAACGCATCGAAAAGTCCTCTGAATTGAATGTGGTAACAGATGGCCCCCCATGCTGATGCAATCGCGCTGGGTGCCTGCTTGATATCTGGATAAAAATGCAGGGGCGCCGCGTCGCGGCAGCGCCCCTGCAAGTGTCCCACGGGCCCGGGTCGCATTGAGCCCGCGGACTGGATCGACCGTCGCAACCGGAGTCAGACGGCCGAGCTAGTGGAGGTGAGGTTCGGTGCCTTCGCACTGGCAGATATGCCAAGCCCGGCCGCCGCAAGGCTGGCAACCAGCCCGATATTGGCAAGGCCGAGTGCGGCGGCGATCAACAGGCGGCTGCGGCTTTCATTGCGGGTCACGGGTCACTCTCCTTTTGCGCCATTGTTCGGTGACAGCAGGAATAGGAGAGGTGGCGGTGGTACGGCATCCCATAGGCTGTGGCTCCCATATCATGGGATGCTGCCCGCCAGCGGAAGGCATGGTGTAAAGCGTGCGTCTGCTTGTTGTCCCATCACTCGCCACTGCCTGATTTGGCCTCTTTTCAGACAAGTAGCTTTGCGGCATGGCAGGCCCATAATCGGGAGGCCGTGTCATAAACATAATGGCTCGTTTCAACTGGGCGCAGCTCGGCAAGCTGCTGGCCGCGGTGGTGCTGGTGCAGGCGATTTACTGGCTGGCGATTGACCGGCCCCTGTTCCAAGCCGATCCGGGCAGGGAACCGGGCCTTGTCAGCGTGAGCAATGTCGCGGTTGCCCGGCTGACCGCCCCGAATTTTGCAGAGGCTGCAAAGGCACGTTTCGAACCGGTCGAACTGCCGTGGACATATTGCTGCGACACGGCAGTGTTTGCGGTCAAGATGACCTTCGCGCTTGATTCCGTGCCGGCGGAGGGGTTGGGGATTTACCCCAACTTGCAGGCTGACAACTTCCAGCTTGCGCTGAATGGATCGCCGCTTGTCGTGCGCGGGCGGATGGAGCCGGGCAATGGCAGTTTTCACGGCCAGGTGCGGACGCTGGTGCGGATGCCTGCGGGGTTGCTCAAGCAAGGCACGAACACATTGACCTTCATCACCTTGCGTGACGGGTTTCCCTATACCGATGTGTTCGAACCCAAAATCGCCGATTACGCCGCCTTGGAACAATACATCGCACGCAAATTGTTTCTCGCGTCGCCCTTCTATCTCCTGACTGGCGGGTTGCTCGGCCTGCTCGGCGTGATTGCGGCGATTATGATGTTTCGGTCGGACGACTGGCGCTTTGCGGCCTGGCTCAGCCTGCTGTGCGCCGGTTTTGTGGCCAATGCGGGCTATTATTTGTGGCTTGATCCGCCGGTCGATGGCTGGGGGCGAATGGTAGCCTTTTTTGCGATCTACCAGCTGATCCCGGCTGCGATGCTGTGTTTCGTCGACAGCTGGACGGGCAGGCCCGTGCCATGGCTGCAACCCATAACGATGGCCGTTTATCTGAGTGCGGTGGCGGTGATCACCTGGCATATCTACCGCGTGCCCATGCCCGAAGGCTTCGATGTGCCCGCGATGATCTGGGTGTGGTATCTGGGCGCATCGGCGGTGGCGGTGGTCGCGCGGCTCGCCTGGCACTTTGCCACGCAAGCTGAAGACCGCCTGCTGGAAAGCGCCTTGATGACGGTGATCGCGGCAGCATTGCTGATGGATGCCGCGCTGGAATGGTTCCCCGACCTGCCGTTGACAGGGGACAATGTCGGGAATTCCGCTGTCTTTCTGCTGCTGGCGATGACAGCGGCGTTTCTGGCTCGCAATTTCCGGCTGTTCCAGTCGCAGGGCGCGCTGAACACGATGTTGCAGGCCAAGGTCACCCAGCGCGAGGCCGAACTGGCCGAGGCAGCGGCGCGCGAGGCGGCACTGGTGCGCGAGCAGGCGCATGACGAGGAGCGCCGCCGGATCATGCGCGACCTGCACGATGGCCTCGGCAGCCAGCTGATGACAATGATGTTGTCAGCAAGGTTGGGCGAGGCCGATCCCCCCAGGGTGGCCGAGGGGCTCCAGAGTGTGATCGACGAGATGCGGCTGATGGTGGATTCGATGGACTCGGTGGGCGAATCGCTCGAAGCCGCGCTCGCCACCTTCCGCGCGCGGATCCAGCCGCGCATCGAGGCAGCAGGCTTTGCATTCCGGTGGAGCCAAGCTGATACGCTTGATGCCCCCGATTTTGGCCCGCGCGACGTCTTGCAGGTGTTCCGAATCATGCAGGAAGCCGTCACCAACGCACTTAGGCATTCGGGCGGCAGCGCGATCGCAGTAGAAGTTGCGGCCGTTGAGGCCGAGGGCGTCACGATCACGATCACCATCGCCGACAATGGCAAGGGCGGCGCGACCAGCGGGGAGGCCGGGCGCGGGCTCGCCAACATGAAGAACCGTGCGCGGGCGGTGGGCGCGGACTATGCGCTCACATCCACCAGTGGCGAAGGCACCCGGGTCATGCTCACGCTGCGCCAGCCCGTGCCTGCCGCGCATCCCATGTAATCGCGCATTTCATGGGATACGCATCGCCAAGTCGTCGCGCTATCTTTGCCAGATGGTAGCCGCCGCATCCACCCCCGTCCGCATCGCGATCATCGAGGATGAACCGGCGGTGCGCCGCTATTTCATGCAGATCATGGGGCAGGCCGACGGCTATGACGTGATCGCCATGGCGCCCGATCTGGCAACCGGGCGCGGGTTGATCGCGCTCAAGCCGGATTTATTCCTGATGGATATCGGCCTGCCCGACGGCAATGGCTATGATCTGGTGCCGGGCATCAAGGCCGGGTGCAGCGCGAAAGTGCTGATCATCAGTTCGTTCGGCGACCGCGACACGGTGGTCACTGCGTTGGCGGCTGGGGCGGACGGCTACCTGCTCAAGGACAGTTCCCCGCAGCAGATTCTGGATGGCATCGCGATTACTCTGGACGGCGGCGCGCCGATCAGCCCGGCGGCGGCGGTCTATTTGCTCGATCTGCTGCGTGCCCCGCCTCCAGTCCCGCAAGGCGCGCCGGACCATGCCCCGGATGGCCGCCTGACCACCCGCGAAACCGAGCTGCTGCGTGCCTTCGCGGAGGGCAAAAGCTACAAGGAAGCCGCCCGCGTGCTGGGCATCTCGCCCCACACCGTCGGCACGCACGTCAAGGCGATCTACCGCAAGCTCGAAGTCAATTCGCGAAGCGATGCAATTCGGCAGGCGTTCCGAACCTGATAATCCGCCCCCTGCTCATACCAACATTGCTGGGCACAGGTTTGCTGCCCGCACCTTCCGGGGAGACAGCTGGTTGGAACAGTTGCTGGGGACAACTGCGATTTCGTCGGGTTCCCACGAAAAACGCCAAATTTAGCAAGAGGTTGAGGGGAATGGCTGGGGCGGCAGGATTCGAACCTGCGCATGGCGGCATCAAAAGCCGCTGCCTTACCGCTTGGCGACGCCCCAATAAGGCCAAGCCGCCGCTATAGCGCCGCTGAATGCATTGGCAAGGGGGCGTGCGCCCCGCCGCGTCAATCCCGCCCGTCAATCCGCCACGTCCAGCCGCACGGTCCAGCCATAGGGATCGGGGGCGCGGCCGCGCTGGATATCCACCAGCCGCTGTTTCAGCATCTGGGTCACCTGGCCGCCCGCGCCGCCGCCGACGCTGAAGCTGTCGCTGCCCCGGGTCACGCTGCCCACTGGCGTCACCACAGCGGCGGTGCCGCAGGCAAATGCCTCGGTCAGCCGCCCGCTCGCCGCATCCGCTGCCCATGCGTCAATGGCATAGGGGGCCTCGCGCACCTCCAGTCCCGCGTCGCGGGCCAGCACCAACAGCGCGTCGCGGGTGATGCCGGGCAGGATGGTGCCGCTGAGCGGCGGGGTCTGGATGCTGCCGTCGGCAAAGACGAAAAACAGGTTCATCCCGCCCAATTCCTCGACCCAGCGCCGCTCGACCGCATCCAGAAACACCACCTGGTCAAATCCGCGCGCAATCGCCTGTTGCTGTGCGGCCAGGCTGGCGGCGTAATTGCCGCCGCATTTCGCCGCGCCAGTGCCGCCGGGCGCGGCCCGGCTATAATCATCGGACACCAGCAGCGACACCGCCGGGGCGTCGCCCTTGAAATAGGGGCCGACGGGGGACGCGATGACGACAAAATGATATTCGGCGGCGGGTTTCACCCCCAGAAACACCTCGCTGGCATACATGAACGGGCGCAGATACAGCGCGCCCTCGCTGCCCGGCGGGAACCAGCCGCAATCCGCCCGCACCAGCGCGCTGATCGCATCGACAAACAGCCCCTCGTCAATTTCCGCCATCGCCATTCGCCGGGCGCTGGCGTTGAACCGCCGGGCATTGGCATCGGGCCGGAACAGGGCGAGGGCGCCGTCATCCAGCCGATAGGCCTTCATGCCCTCGAAAATTTCCTGGGCATAATGCAGCACTGACGTCGCCGGGTCCATGGCGATCGGCCCGCGTGGCAGCAACCGGGCGTCGTGCCACCCCGTGCCCTCGGCATAGCGGATGCTGATCATATGGTCGCTGAACACGCGGCCAAACAGCGGTTCGGCAATCAATTGCGCCCGCACGTCCGGCGCGGTTGGCGCGGGATGGGGGGAGGTGGTGATTGCCAATCGGGTCATGGACCATCCTTTGTCTGATTGCCCGCCAGCCAGCGCCAGCATCGCTTCGCCCTTGCCAAAGCCGGGGCACGCGCGCAACTTTGTTGACGATGGACAGCCGCCGCCCCGCCCGATCCCCACCCGATTCAGATGCCGCCAATTTGCGCGCTGCATCGCCATTGTTCCTGCGCGATGCCGAGGTGAGGCAGGGGATTGAGCTGTTTTTCTTTGCCAATCAGCATCTGTGGCGGGCGGTGGATGCCGGGCTGGCGGCGGCGGGCCTTGGCCGCGCCCATTTCCGGGCGCTCTATTTCATCGCCCGGCGGCCGGGGCTGAACATCGGGGAATTGCAACAATTGCTGGGCATCAGCAAACAGGCGCTGGGCCGGGTCATGGGCGCGCTGACTGCGCGAGGGTTGGTCGACGTGCGGCCCGGCAGCACCGACCGGCGGCAGCGCGAATTGCGGGTGAGCGCCGCGGGCGCTGCGCTTGAGGCCGAATTTTTTGCGGCCCTGCGCGCCCAGATGGGCCGGGCCTATTCGGCGGCCGGCCAAACTGCGGTCACAGGTTTTTGGCAGGTGGCGGCGGCGTTGGTGCCGCCGGGCGACCGCCGCAATATCACCGCGATTCTGAGCGCCGAACCGCCGCCTGGCCGCGCCGTCTGACGGGAAATCGCGCTAACCCCGCGCCAGATCGGCCAGTTCCCGCCCCCGGTCGCGGGTGGCGCGCAGCACGTCGGTGAGCAGATTGACCAGCCGCCCCTCGGCGTCCAGCACGTCAAGGCCCGCCTGAGTCATCCCGCCCTTGCTGGCCACCCGGTTGACCCATTCGCCGGGCGGGGTCGGCCCGCTGCTGAGCAACGCGCTGGTGCCGCCAAAGGTCTGGTTGGCCAGCGTCAGCGCCTGATCCGTGCTCAGCCCCAGCCGCTCGCCCGCCGCCGCATAAGCCTCGATCAGCCGCATGACAAAGGCCGGGCCGCTGCCGGTAAAGGCGGTGACCAAATCCATCTGGCCATCGTCGGCCAATTCCACCACTGTGCCCAGCGGCGCGGCCAATTGGGCGGTGGTGGCGGCCAGATGCGCTGGGGCCGCTCCGCCTGCCGCCAGCGTCAGCACCATCACCCCGGCCCCCACCCGCACCGGCAGGGCGGGCATCAACCGGGCGTAGGCCGCCGCGCCGGGCAGCGCGCCCGCCGTGTCGGCCAGCGACACCCCGGCCATGATCGAGATGATGTGGGTGGTCGGCGCCATCTGTCCGGCCAGCGCCGCCGCCACCTCGGCAAATTGCTGGGGCTTGGTGGCGATCATCACATATTCCGCCCGGCCCCCCGCCGCCGCCCAGTCGGCGATGCTGGCGTGATGGGCAATGCCGGGGGCCAGGTCCGGCGCGCCGGGATCAATCACCGCCACCTGCGCCGGGGACAGGCCGGCATCCAGCCAGCGGGCCAGCATCGCCCCTGCCATATTGCCGCAGCCAATGATCGTCAGATTTTCCGCAAATTGTTTCAATGTGTCAGCCATCGCGGCGCGCTAGCCCAGCCCCGCGCCCCCGGCAACCACTTCATCTATCCTGCCGCGCCAAATCCGGCTAAACCGCCGGGATGATCCCGCCCCACCTGTTGTTGCACTGGCTTTGCCTGATGTGGCTGGCGTTGGCATTTGCCGCTCCGGCGGCGGCTCAGACCCCCAATATTCGCGCCGAACTGGTGGTGGAACATGGCACGGTGCCAGCGGGCGGGACCAGCAGCGTGGCGCTGGCCATGACCCCGGCCCCCGGCTGGCATGGCTATTGGAAAAATGGCGGCGACGCCGGTTTTGGCCTGACCATCGACTGGGATGTGCCGGACGGCTTCAATATCGGGCCATTTGCCTATCCGGTCCCCGATTTGCTGACGATCAGCGGGCTGATGAATCATGTTTACAAGGCCCCCTATGCGCTGATCGCGCCGCTCACCGTGCCGCCGGGGCTGGCGGCGGGCAGCGAGGTGGTGCTGACCGGACGGGCGCGCTGGCTGGCCTGCACCGACCGGATTTGCGTGCCGGAATCCGCGCTGGTGGCGGCGCGGTTGACGGTGGGCGCGCCGGGCCCTGCGGATCGGCGCTTTGCCGGGTGGCGCGCCGCCCTGCCGCCGCTGCTCGACCGCAGCGCGCGGTGGCAGCGCGATGGCGCGCGGCTGCGCGTCGCCCTGCCGGTGCCAGCGGCGGCCCAATTGGCCGCACCGCACCTGTTTGCCGCCGCGCCCGATCTGGTCGATTATGCCGCGCCCCAGCGGTTCAGCCGCAACGGCGACTGGCTGGTCGTCGAGACGGCGGCCAAGGCTGGGCACAGCGGCCCGGCGGAATTGCTGTTGCGGCTTGG
>DAIUBZ010000090.1:0-1230 GCA_036846445.1 Sphingopyxis sp.
CCCTCCAACCCCACCGCCGAAGTGGTCGATCTGGCCTTTTACGAACGGCTGGTGGCGTGGGCCAAGGCGAACAAAGTGTGGGTGCTATCCGATCTCGCTTATTCCGAGCTGTATTTTGATGGCCAGCCAACTCCGTCAATCCTTGAGGTGCCGGGGGCCAAGGATGTGGCGATTGAATTTACCTCCATGTCCAAAACCTATTCCATGGCGGGCTGGCGGATGGGCTTTGCCGTGGGCAATCCCCGGCTGATTGCCGCGCTGACCCGGGTGAAATCCTATCTGGATTATGGCGCCTTCACCCCGATTCAGGCCGCCGCCACCGCCGCGCTGAATGGGCCGCAGGACATTATCGAGACCAACCGGAGTTTGTATCAGGCGCGGCGTGATGTGCTGGTGGACGCCTTTGGCCGGGCGGGCTGGGACGTGCCAAAGCCGCGCGCATCAATGTTCTGCTGGGCACCCCTGCCCCCGGCGCTGGCGGGCATGGGCAGTCTGGAGTTCGCCAAACAATTGCTGACCGAGGCCAAGGTGGCCGTAGCGCCCGGGGTTGGCTATGGCGAGGATGGCGAGGGTTTTGTCCGCATCGCCATGGTGGAAAATGAACAGCGCATCCGGCAGGCGGCTCGCAATATCCGCAAATTTCTGGCCGCACGCGGGGTGAACCGCGCGGGCGCGGCGCAGGGGGAGTAGGGCGGAGGACCGGGGGATCGCCACCATGATTGCAGAAACCATTCAATCGTCGGTCGCGCCGGTGTTTTTGCTGGTTGCCACCGGGGCGCTGCTGAATGTCATTACCGGGCGGCTGGCGCGGGTGGTGGACCGCAGCCGCGATCTGATCGACCGGCTGGCCGCGCCCGATTGCCCCGACCATGACCGGCTGGTTGCCGAATTGCGGGCGGTGGACCGGCGGATGGATGTGATCAACAATAGCATTTTCTCCGCCGTGCTAAGCGGGATTGTGGTCTGCCTGTTGGTCGCGCTGTTGTTTGTGCAAGAGGTGGCGCGGCTGGCGCTGGGCCTGTGGCCAGCGGCGGCATTTGTGCTGGCGATGCTGTTGCTGCTGGTGTCGCTGATCTGGTTTCTGATCGAGGTGCGGCTGGCGATCCGCACCATCCATGTGCCCGCCGAATTGCTGGAACTGGATGATATTGCCGCGACCGGCTGGCGGCGGCGCGGCGGCAAATAGGCCGCCCGCCCGCGCACTACCCGATCAGCGCGGCCGATCAGCGC
>DAIUBZ010000090.1:1330-7268 GCA_036846445.1 Sphingopyxis sp.
CCGATCAGCGCGGCCGATCAGCGCAGCCGCCGCCCGATCAACGTGCCCTTGCTGCCGCGCCCGTCATATTCAAACGCAAAGCCCGGCCAGTTTTTGGCCCAGCGCCGCGCCACGATCCGCTCGCCGGGCCGGGCAGCGTCGTCCAGCACCACTGAGCCGCCCACCGGCACCCGGTCGAACAGACATTCCGCGCTGCCCCGGCCCAGCGGATGCAGCGCCCAGGGCGGACCGTCGATGACGAGCAGGTCGATCACGTCGGGAATGTTCGACAATTGATACCATTGGCCCGGCCAGCCGGTGGTGGCCGGGGCCAGCGGCGCACAAATCAGCTGCGCCACCAGCCCCTGTTCGGCCAGCCACGCCTGCGTCTCGGCAACATAGTCGGGATATTGGTCATAACCCGTCAGGCGGCCATAGCCCGCGCGCTTCAGCGCCGCCGACACCACCAGACTGGTCGCACCACAGCCCAGTTCCACCACCTGGCCGGGCTTGTCCGCCTCGATAATATCCACCAGCCGGGTGAGCAGAAACGCGTCCGCCTTCCAACTGCCCAGATTGGGCAGCGCCGCTGGCGGCAGGCCCAGCCGGGCCATCAGCGCAGTGCGCGCCGACGCCGACCCGCCCGACAGGCTGCGCAGCAACCATGGCCAGGTGATCGCGCCAAAGGCCAGGGTGGTCAGCCGGTCGCCCAGGCTGCGCTGGATGGTCGGGGTGTCGCGGCCGGCCCAGCTTGTCACATTTTTCGTTGTCATGGCAGCTAGCCCCTCGATTAATCGCTGAAGGGGTCGCGGATCAAAATTGTATCATCGCGCTGGGGGCTGGTCGACACCAGCGCAATCGGGGTTTCGATCAATTCCTGAACCCGCTGGATATATTTGATCGCGGGTGCAGGCAAATCGGCAAAGCTGCGCGCACCAGCGGTCGACTCCGCCCAGCCCGGCACATCCTCGTAAATCGGTTCGACCGCAGCCTGATCGGCAGCGTGGGCGGGGAAATAATCCAATATCTTGCCCCGAAGCCGATAGCCGGTACAGATGCGGATGGTGTCAAACCCGTCCAGCACATCCAATTTGGTCAGCGCCACGCCAGTGACGCCCGCCACGGCACAGGCCTGACGCACCAGCACCGCATCAAACCAGCCGCAGCGGCGTTTCCGCCCGGTCACCGTGCCAAACTCATGGCCGCGCACCCCCAATGCCTCCCCGGTCGCATCGGCCAATTCGGTGGGAAACGGCCCGCTGCCCACCCTTGTGGTATAGGCTTTGGCAATGCCCAGCACAAAACCCACCGCGCCGGGGCCAAGCCCTGACCCGCTGGCTGCCGTGCCGCTGACCGTGTTGGAACTGGTGACAAAGGGATAGGTGCCGTGATCGACATCCAGCAGCACGCCCTGTGCTCCCTCGAACAAGATCCGCGCCCCGGCCTTGCGGACTTTTTTCAGCCGCTTCCACACCGGCTGGGCATATTCGAGCACAAAGTCGGCGATTTGGGCCAGCTCGGCCAACAGCGCCGCCCGGTCGACCGGCAGCTGGCCGAAACCGGCGCGCAGCGCGTCATGGTGGGCGCACAGCCGGTCAAGCTGCGGCTCCAACTGGTCGAGATGGGCCAGATCGCACACCCGGATCGCCCGCCGCCCCACCTTGTCCTCATAGGCCGGGCCGATACCGCGCCCGGTGGTGCCAATTTTGCCCGTGCCCGCCGCCGTCTCGCGCAGGGCATCCAGATCGCGGTGAAACGGCAAAATCAGCGCGGCATTGTCGGCAATGGCGAAATTGTCGGCGGTGATCGTCACCCCCTGGCCGCGCAACCGGGTCATTTCATCGCGCAGCGCCCACGGGTCCAGCACCACGCCATTGCCAATGATCGACAAGGTGCCGCGCACAATTCCCGACGGCAGCAGCGACAGCTTATAGGTCTGGTCGCCCACCACCAGCGTGTGCCCGGCATTGTGCCCGCCCTGAAACCGAACCACGGCATCCGCCCGGCTGGCCAGCCAATCGACAATCTTGCCCTTGCCCTCATCGCCCCACTGGGCGCCAATCACCGCGACATTCGCCATTTATCTGTCCCAAAACCGAGCCATCGCGCTTACGCGCAGCCCCCCGGGGGCGCAAGCGGCATATGCCGGGGGGCGGCAATGGCCCCGCCGCCACAATTGCGCGACAAAAACGTGGCATCGCTCCCATCAGGATCGCCGATCAAGTCAGAGGAACCCGCCCATGCGCCGCCTGAGCCTTGCCCAATATATCGCCGTTGCCGCCGCCTTGGCGCTTTGCTGCCCTGCCGTCAGCTTTGCCCAGCCCGGCAGCAGCGCCAGCGCCAGCGCCGCCCGGCCAACCACCACCATCGCCACTGGCCCGGCGGCGCGGCAGCGGCTCGATCTGTTCGCACCATCGCCGGGGCGCGCCGCCGCTGCGCCGCCGCTGGTGCTGTATATCCACGGCGGCGGCTGGGCGATGGGCAGCCACCAGCGCGTGGGCAGCAAAGCTGCATGGGCCAGCGGACTGGGCGTCTGGTTTGGCTCAATCGGCTATCGCTATCTGCCCGAGGCGGCAGTGGAGGTTCAGGCCGCCGATATCGGCGCCGCCATCCGCGCGGCACGGAGCGCGGCGGCCACCCATGGCTATGACCCCGATCGCATCATCCTGATGGGCCACAGCGCGGGCGCGCATCTGGCGGCGCTGGTGGCGACCGATCCCCGCTTTGCCGGGGATGGGTTTGCGGCAATCCGGGCCGTGATTGCGATCGACGGTGCGGGATATGATGTCCCGCGCCAGATGGCGGCAAACCGGGCGGTGACCCGCCGACTTTATGCCAATGCCTTTGGCGATGATCCGGCCCGGCAGCGGGCGCTGTCGCCGATCACCCATGTCGGCGGCCCTGATGCGCCGGATTGGCTGTTCATCCATGTCGCCCACCGCGCCGACGCCGCCGCCCAGAATCAGGCGATGGCGGCGGCGCTGCGGCGCAGCGGGCAGGCCGCAGCGGTGGCGGCAATCCCTGGCACCCACATGACCGCGAACCGCGATTTTGGCACGCCGGCCTATCCCGCCGCCGCCGCAGTCGATGCGCTGGTGCGGCGGGTGATGGCGCGGCCATAGGCGGGCACCTGGGCAGCGTCCGGGGCAGCGTCCGGGGCGGCGTCCGGGGCGGGCCGATCAGAACCCAGCCTTGGCCGCCGCCTTCTCCGCCAGCAGCGGCGCGACGGCAAAGCCATGTTTTTCCAGCGCAGCGGCGATTTTCGCGGTGCCTTCATGCCCGGCCCAGAACATCGGCCCGCCGCGATAGACCGGCCAGCCATAGCCGAAAATCCACACCACATCGATGTCGCTGGCCCGCTGCGCCTTGCCCTCGGCCAAAATCAGCGCGCCCTCATTCACCATCGGATACAGGGTGCGTTCGATGATTTCCTGCTCGCTCACCTCACGCGCCGTCACCCCGGCCTCAGCCCGGAATTGCGCGATGATTTCGGCAACGCGCGGGCTGTCGCTGGGGCGGCGCTTGTCGTCATAATCATAGAAACCAGCCTGTTTCTTCTGCCCCCACCGCCCCTCGGCGCACAGGGCGTCGCGGATGGATTCGATCCGAACGGGATCGCGGTGCCAGCCAATGTCCACGCCCGCCAGATCGGCCATTTGGAACGGCCCCATCGGCATGCCGAAATCGACATGGACCTTGTCAACCTGGGCCGGGGTTGCCCCCTCGATCAGCAATTTCATCGCCTCAATCTGGCGCGGGGCCAGCATCCGGTTGCCGATAAAGCCGTGGCACACCCCGGCGACCACCGCCACCTTGCCGATTTTCTTGCCAATATCCATGGCGGTGGCCAGCACGTCGGGGGCGGTGGCGTCGCCGCGCACAACCTCCAGCAATTTCATGACATTGGCGGGCGAGAAAAAATGCATCCCCAGCACATCACCGGGCCGCTGGGTGCTGGCGGCAATTTCATTGATATCCAGATAGCTGGTGTTGGACGCCAGAATTGCCCCCGGTTTGGCGATGGCGTCCAGCTTGCCGAAAATGTCCTTTTTGACGTCCATGCTTTCATAGACCGCCTCGATAATCAGGTCGCAGTCTGCCAAATCGTCAAGCGCCAATGTGCCGGTCAGCAACCCCATCATCCCCGCCACTTGCTCCGGCGTGAAGCGGCCTTTGGCGGCGCTGGCTTCGTAATTTTTGCGGACCACGCCGATGCCCCGGTCGAGCGCCTCCTGCGCGGTCTCCACGATGGTGACGGGAATCCCCTTTTGCAGGAAATTCATGGCAATGCCGCCGCCCATCGTTCCCGCGCCGATCACCCCCACCCGCTTCACGGGGCGCAGCGCAGTGTCGGGGGCCAGGCCGTCAATCTTGGCCGCCTTGCGCTGGGCAAAGAATAAATGCCGCTGCGCCGCCGATTGCACCCCGAACATCAGCTTCATGAACTGTTCGCGCTCAAACGCCAGCCCCTCGTCAAACGGCAAGCGGGTCGCCGCCTCGACACAGGCCAGATTGGCATAGGGCGCCTCGAACCCCGCCCATTTGCGGGCATTGGCGGCCTTGATCCCCTCCAGCGCCGCGACATCGCCAAACACGGCGCGGTCGCGGGTCGGGCGCGGGCCGTCGGCAATTTTGCTGCGGGCAAAGCCAATGGCGGCGGCGGCCAGATCCCCCTCGTCCGCCAGCGCATCAACCAGCCCCAGCGCATGGGCCTTGGCCGCTGGCACAGGGTCGCCGGTCGATGTCATCATCGCGGCTGCCTCAACCCCCACCACGCGCGGCAGCCGCTGGGTGCCGCCCGCACCGGGCAGCAGCCCCAGCTTCACCTCGGGCACTCCCAGCATCGCCGACGGCACGGCAATGCGGTAATGGCACACCAGCGCGGTTTCCAGCCCGCCGCCCAGCGCCGTGCCGTGAATTGCCGCCACCACCGGCTTGGGCGACGCCTCAATGGCGTTCAGCACCGCATTGAAATCCGGGCCGCGCGGCGGCTTGCCAAATTCGCTGATGTCCGCGCCCGCGATAAAGGTCGCGCCGTCACAGCGCAGCACAATGGCGGCCACGCCGTCATCCGCGATGGCGGCGGCAAATTCGCGCTCCAGCCCCTCGCGCACATGCCATGACAGGGCGTTGACCGGCGGATTGGCAACGGTGATGATGGCAATGTCGCCGTCGCGGCTGGTGGTGACGCTGTTGGGGGTGTCGGACATGGTTTTGGCTCCTGATGGCTGGGGTTGGATTAATCGGCGATGGCGGCATGGGCCAAAGTCTTGACCTCGCGCCGGACATTGGTGGCGGATGACGGCATGATCTGGGTCATGAACAGGATGGCCATCGCCTCGGCGGGATCAACAAAAAAGCCGGTGGTGAACATGCCGCCCCAATAAATGTCGCCCGCCGATCCGGGAATGCCGGTGGCGGCGGGCTGCTCGGTCACCGCAAAGCCCAGCCCAAAACCGACCCCGGCATTCTCGGCCTCGGAAAAGGCGCCGATGCTGTGCCGGGTTAAATCACCGCCGCCGGGCAGATGGTTGGCCACCATCAATTCCAGCGTTTTGCGGCTGACCAGCCGGACGCCATCGACCGCGCCGCCGCCCAGCAACAGGGCGCAGAACCGGGCATAATCCTGAATGCTGGACACCAGTCCGCCGCCGCCAGACTGGAACGGGCGCGGGGCGGCCCAGCGGCTGCGCGCGCCATCGTCGAACGGCACCATCTTGTGCTGGGGGTGAACGGCAAAGGCGTCGGTCAGCCGGTGGGCCTGATCGGCGGGGACCTGAAATCCGGTATCCACCATCGCCAGCGGCGCAAAAATCCGGTCATGCAGCACCGCGCCCAGCGGCTGGCCGGTAATCCGTTCAATCACCACCCCCAGCACGTCGGTGGCCACCGAATAATTCCACTGTGCCCCGGGGTCGAACAGCAGCGGAAATTGCGCCAGCCGGGCAATGAAGCTGTC
>DAIUBZ010000091.1:0-7245 GCA_036846445.1 Sphingopyxis sp.
ATTGCCGCACCGCTGCCGCCGCATCGGCGGCGCGTCCATTCACCGCCGCCAGCATCCGGTTGGCCAGCCGCTCTTGCCGCGCGTCGATCCGGGCCAGCGCCGCCGCTTCGGCGGGCAGCTTCCCCGGCAATTCCGCTGGGCCGGGCGCCGCTGACTTCAGGCTGATTTTTGCAGTGGCAGCGGGCACCAGCCCGGGCCGAGCCGCCGCAGGGGGCGGTGTGGTCGAAACCACTGGCGCCGCCCCTGGGCTTGACGCAGCGTCTGGCTCTGACGGACCATCTGGCTGGGCTGGCGGGGCCGCACCGAAATGATCGGCCTGCAATTGCTCCAGATGCTCTTGCCGCGCGTCCAGGTCGGCGGCCACTTCGCTGATCCGGTCGCGATATTTGGCAATGCGCGCTTCGGCCGCGGCTGCCGCCGCCTGTTGCCGCGCCGCCGCCGCCCGCTCACCCGCGCCCAGCGCATGGGCGGCGGCCATGTAAATTGTGACACCAAGCCAGATCAGCAGCACCAAAGCAGCCCCGACGGCCACCCGCTTTTGCAGGCGCGCGCTGATTTTCAGGAACCGCACATGACCCTTGGTGCGAAGGAACAGTTCATGGTCCTGAAACAGCTGGTCCAGCCGGGCGGCCCAGCCGGATGTTTCGTCAACGGATGATGGCAAGTTGCGGCCCCAATATCCCTGCGGCAGCAGACCTGCCTGTCAACTACAGCGGCTCATAGCAGCATCGGTGGCGGAATCCGACTCTCAACCCGCACCCCGCCGACGAGCCGAACCGGATGTGCGGCGAACGGCGGTCAGCGTGGCAAGCTGTACCCCGACACGCGCCGGAATGTCGCGCGAATCAGGCTGCATTATTGACGTTTTTGTCATTATCTGTGGCTAATGTCAGCGCGATGACGATGATGCAGCCTGTGACCAGCGATCCGCGCCCTGCCCCGTCGTCCGCGAATGCGCCGCCGGCCGCGCGTCCCGCCTCGGCGGTTGGTGCGATGGTCGGGTGGGCCGGGTTGGCTGGGTTGGTCAGCTATCTGCTGCTGGCCCGCATGGCCCCGGACATTGCCGCATGGGCGGGGATTGACTGGGGTGAGCGCGGGCCGATGAGCGGGCCGAACAGCGCAATTGCCAGCGTGCTGGCCTGCGCCATCCCGATGATATTGTGGTCGGTGCTGGTCGATAAGGTGCACCGCAATCCCTCAACCGGCATCGACTGGGCGCTGCGGCGGCCATGGCGCGCCACGATCGACATCAGCATGGTCAAGCTGGCCGGGCTGTGGGCGACATGGGCGCTGCTGGCGGGCGCATATGGCGTGCTGCGCTATTATTGGCAGGGGCAATATCTGTTTTCCATGACCCTGCTGGGCGCGGTGATGCCGTGGGTGGTGCTGGCATCCATCCCCTATATCATCTGGCTGGACCGGCGGCTGGTGCTGCCGCGCGACGGTTGTCATGCCTTTGGCGCCTGGCTGATCGGCCATGGCGATCCGGCTGACCGACCGGCCATCTGGCACCATTTGCGCGCCTGGGCGGTGAAGGGGTTTTTCACGGCGTTCATGCTATCGATCGTGCCGGGCAATTTTGCCTGGCTGGTCGAGCGGCCGGTGGCCGACATTGTCGCCAGCCCGGTGGCGCTGGCGATGGGGGCGATCGCCTTTTTATATCTGATTGACGTCCATGTCGCGACGGTTGGCTATATCGTCACCTTCAAGCCGCTCGACGCGCATATCCGCACCGCCAATCCCTATGGCATGGCATGGGTGGCGGCGCTGATCTGCTATCCGCCATTCATCCTGATGGCGAACGGGCCGCTGGATTATCACGTCAATGGCGCGGACTGGGCGCACTGGCTGGACGGCCAGCCGCATTGGCAATGGCTGTGGGGCGCGGTGCTGGTCGCGCTTACCGGGATTTACAGCTGGGCAACACTGGCGTTCGGCATCCGTTTTTCCAACCTGACCCACCGGGGGATCATCACCCACGGCCCCTATCGCTTCACCCGCCACCCCGCCTATGTTTCAAAAAATCTGACATGGTGGATCGGCGGCCTGCCATTTCTCGTGACCAGCGGCGGCGCGGTGGAGGCGCTGCGCAATTGCGCCCTGCTCGCGGTGGTCAGCGGGGTTTATTATTGGCGGGCCAAGACCGAGGAGCGGCATTTGCTCGCGGATCCCGCCTATGCCGCTTATTGGCATTGGGCGCAGCACCATGCGCTGATCCCGCGCCTGTGTGCATGGGCGACGGGCCGGAGCCGCCCCTTGGTCACGCTGCTGCCCGACGAGCGGGTGGGGCCAGTGGCCTGAGCCGCCAGCCCCACCCTGCTCACCGCAACCGCAGCATCAGAATTTGAACCCGACCTCAACGCCCCAGGTGCGGGGTTCGTTGACCATTGCGGTCAGATTGTTGAAATCAATCCCGCTGACCGCCGACACATCGTCGGTGATGTTCCGCACGAACGCGGCAACATCATAGCGATCGGTGCGATAGCCGAGGCGCAGCCCGCCCTCCAGCAAGCTGTCATCGCTGAACTCCACCGAGCGATAGAGGAAAAATTGCACCTTTGACCGATAGGCCCAGTCGGTGAAGGCATAGACCTCGCCATTGCCCACCGGGGTCGCATAGCCCGCCGTCCAATTGGCGATCCAGCGCGGGCTTTGCGGCAATTGATTGCCGTTAATCGAGAAAATGCCGGGGCTGCCGGGGCGCTGGGCATTTTGGACGGTGCAGGGCGCGCCGCACCCGGCGATGAAGGCACCCGGGTCATTGATCTGATTGTGGTTATAGGACAGACCGGCGGTCAAGCTCAGCCCCGCCACCGGCCGCGCCTCAAACTCCGCCTCAAAGCCATAGCCATCGACATTGGCCGCGTTCAGCAGCGTGGTGAAGTTTGACGCCCCGCCCACCGCAGTCAGTTGCAGATCGTCGGTGCTGAAATAAAATCCAGTCAGGTTCAGCCGCGCCCGCCCGTCGGCAAAGGTGGATTTCACCCCGGCTTCATAGCTCATCGTGGTTTCACTGTCGGCGACCGACAGCGTCCGGCCAAAGGCCAGCCGGCCCTGAATCGACGGGGCGCGATAGCCCCGGGCGACCCGGGCGAACAGGTTGACATCGTCGGATGCCGGAACCGTCACCGCCAGATCCCACGTCAGAACATCGTCCTTCACCTCGGCCCGCTGGGGCGCGACTGGGCCGCCAAAGCCCAGAAAGCCGGGCCGGGTGTCGGTGGGCCGCGATGCGACCAGCACCCGCTTGTCATCATTGTAACGCACGCCGCCCTGCACCTTGATGCCGCCGGGGAAGGTATAGCTGAGCGAGGCGAACAGGCCCAGCGCGTCGCTGTCCTGCCGTTGCAGCGCCACCGCCGCCGGGGTCAGATCGGTGGGCGCACCAAAATCAAAGCTTTCGATATCCAGCTTTTCATTGAAGAAAAATGCCCCGACCTGATAGCCCAGCGGCCCGCTGCCGTTGCTGGCGATCCGGATTTCCTGGGTGAATTGGTCCAGGCTGGGCACATTGTCCTGGCTCTGGGCACTGAACGGGATGAAGCCCGGGCCTTGCGCGGGGGCGAATTGGTTGCCAAAGCCGCCATCAATATCGCCGCGGCTGAACAAATTGCCCGCCCAATAGCTGGTGATGGAGGTGATGGTGACCGCACCCGCATCATAAGCGGCGGTCAGGCCAAGATTCACATTCTCCAACTGCTGGAAATTCACGCCATCGGCACGGGTCTGGCGGCGGTTGAACGTGCTGGCCGGGCCGGTCAGGCCAATCAACTGGTTGCTGCCGGGCGCGAAGGCGTTGGCGCGGAACACCCGGGCGGTGCCGTCCACACTGCGATATTGGCCCACCAGCCGCAAGGTCAGCGCCTCGGTCGGTTCCGCCTGCAGCTGGATACGGGCGGCAAAATCCTCAAACCCCTCCAGATTCTTGGTGCCGGGCGCGTCCAGATTGTCCACCCAATCGTCGCGGCGTTGATACAGCGCCGAGACGCGGGCAGAGATGCCGCCGCCAATTTCGCCGCCCACTGCGCCCTCGGCATTGACCGTGTTGAACCGGCCCCAGCTTGCACGCAGGTAATTTGCACCGGCGGCATCGGGCCGGACGGTGTCCAGCTTGACGATCCCAGCGGGGGTATTGCGGCCAAACAAGGTCCCCTGCGGCCCGCGCAGCACCTCAACCCGGTCCAGATCAAACACCGGAAAGCCCTTCAGAATCGGGTTTTCCAGCACGACATCGTCATAGACCAGGCTGACCGGCTGCGACGCATTCAGGTCGAAATCGGTGTTGCCGAGGCCGCGAATGTAAAAGCGGGGAAAGGTGCGCCCGAATGAGCTTTCAATCGCCAAGCTGGGCACCCGGCCCGACAGGGCGCGAATGTCGGCGCCGCCGCCGCTGACTGCCGCCAGCGTTTCACCGCCCAACGTCGCAACCGACACTGGCACGTCCTGCAAATTTTCCGACCGGCGCTGCGCGGTGACAATGATGTCCGCAAGGCCGCTGTCATTGGCGGCAGCGGGGGCCGGGCCGGTCTGGGCCGCAGCACCGCCAGCGGCGATGGCGGCAAAGGCGGTGGAGGCGGCGAGCGAGAGGCGAATGATACGGCTGGACATGGCGGACGGTTCCTGTTGGCAAGCAAGGTGCGGGTGGAGCGGCCCTGACGCATGGCCGCGCTGATCCGCGCGATGGCCAGCACCGGGGCCAGCGTCAACGCCCGAAGCGCCGCACGCGTCCCGCCGCGCGCGATTGTGGCGGAGATGTTGCAAAAAAGTGTCAGTTTATGACAGTGTCAAAAGCTCAGCTCGTCATAAATCGGGCCAAGCCGCTCACTCCACGGGCCATGATAGCGGTCGAGCAGATCATGGGCGGGCGAATTGCCGCTGGCGGCGATGCGGCGCAGCGGCTCCAGAAAGCCGGTTTCATCATCGCCCATGCTGTTGAGTTCGCCGCGCGCCGCCAGCCCCATGGTCGCGATATCCAGCACCCGCAGCGCCAGTTGCTGCACCGAACCGCCGCCCGGTGCGGCGGCGCACAGCCCTTCGCGCGGCACCGCATCGCGCAGCGCCTGTTGCTCGGCGATGCTCCAGCCCTTGACCAGATCCCACGCCGCATCCAGCGCGCCCTGATCATAGAGCAACCCCACCCACAGCGCGGGCAGCGCGCAAATCCGGTTCCACGGCCCGCCATCCGCGCCGCGCATTTCCAGAAAGCTTTTCAGCCGCACCTCGGGAAAGGCGGTCGACAGATGATCGGTCCAGTCGGCAGGGGTGGGCAATTCGCCGGGCAAGGCGGGCAGGCGGCCAGCCAGAAAATCCCGAAAACTCTGCCCCGCTGCGTCGATATAGGCCCCGCCCCGGCTGACGAAATACATCGGCACGTCCAGCATATAATCGACATAGCGTTCATAGCCAAAGCCGGCATCAAACACGAATGGCAACATGCCGGTGCGGGCGGGGTCGGTATCGGTCCAGATATGGCTGCGATAGGACAAAAAGCCGTTGGGCCGCCCATCGGTGAAGGGTGAGGCGGCAAACAGCGCCGTCGCCACCGGTTGCAGCGCGAGCGAAACCCGGAATTTCTTCACCATATCGGCTTCGGAGCTATAGTCCAAATTGGTCTGGATGGTGCAGGTGCGCAGCATCATGTCCAGCCCCATGGTGCCGACCCGGGGCATATGGCCCAGCATGATCTTATACCGCCCCTTTGGCATGCGGGGCAGGTCATCGCGGCTTTTGTCCGGCCACATCCCCAGCCCCAGAAAGCCAAGGCCCAGTTCCGCGCCGACTTCCTTCACCTGCTTTAAGTGGCGGCCCGTTTCGGCACAGGTCTGGTGCAGATTGACGAGCGGCGCGCCCGACAGCTCAAATTGCCCGGCTGGCTCCAGACTGATCGCGCCGTCGGCCCCTTTGAGTGCGATGACATTTTCGCCCTCCATCACCGGCTCCCAGCCATAGCGAGTGAGCGCCATCAACAGATCGCGAATGCCACCGGGTTCGGCATAGGATGGGGCGCGCCGGTCGCTGGTGCGATAGACGAATTTTTCATGCTCGGTGCCAATCCGCCATGCCGATTTGGGCTTCTCGCCCGCCTGCATGGGGGCAACCAATTGGTCGCGGCTGGTGATCGGGCCGGGGCTGGCAGGCGTGGGGGAGGGCGTGGTCATTCCCCGCCCATAAGCGCCAGCGGGCCGCTGGGCCAGTGGCTATTTTGCCTCATCCGGCGTACCCAATATCGCCAGCGTCAGCCCGGCGAGCGCCGCCGTCTCGGCACGCAATATCCGGGGCCCAAGGCTGATCCGCCGGGCGGCGGGATGGGCAATCAGCGCGGCGCGCTCGCGGTCGGTAAAGCCGCCCTCTGGCCCGATTACCAGCGCGGCGGGCAAGCCAGCGGCGGCGATGGCGCTGGCGGCGGCCTCGCCGCCCGCTTCGTCGGCGAACAATAGCGCCCGGCCCGGCGGCCAATCGGCGAGCAGCCGCATCAGCTTCACCGATTCGCCAATTTCGGGCAGGGCGGTGCGCCCGCATTGTTCGGCCGCTTCGATGGCAATCGCGTGCATCCGATCGGCGTTCACCCGGGCGGCAATCGTCCGGTCAGTCACCACCGGCACCAGCCGGGCCGCGCCCAGTTCGGTCGCCTTTTCCACCAGCCAGTCCTGCGGCGCTTTTTTCAGCGGGGCAAAACACAGCCAGATGTCCGGCACCGCTTCCTGCGGGCCAAGCTGGTCGGTGACGGTCAGGACAAGGGCGCGCTTGCCCACGCTGGCGACTGCCGCCAGCCATTCGCCGGTGATATTGTCGAACAGCCGCACCGGATCGCCGGGGGCCAGCCGCATGACGTGCGCCAGATAATGGGCGGGCCCGCCATCAAGCTCCACCGCCCGGCCCGCCGCCAGCGGCTCGCGGCAAAATAGCCTGGGGGTGCTGGCGGGCGGCCAGGCGGGAGTCGCGACCATTGCCGGGTTAAACCGGCTCGCCCACCGCGCGGGCGCGCGCCACCAGACTGGCCTCGGCGGCGGGCACAGTGCGGTAAGCCATGGCAATCAGCGCCATGCCCAGCGGCGTGACCGCCAGCATCCACAAGACTCCGGCGCGCAAATTGCCTTGGGGACGGCCATCGACAATCGGGCCGGTAAAGTCGGAAATCTGGCCAACCAGATAGGGGCCAAAGGCCAGCCCGATCAACGTCGTCGCCAGAAAAAACGCCGCCGTCGCGGTGCCGCGCATCCGGGGCAGCACCAGATCCTGGGTGGT
>DAIUBZ010000092.1:0-7177 GCA_036846445.1 Sphingopyxis sp.
GATGCAGGAACTGATCACCAACGACCGGGTGATCGGCGGCATTACCCCGCAATGTGCGCGGCTCGCGGCGCAGCTTTACCGCAGCTTTGTGACCGGGGCCTGTGTGATTGCATCCGGGCCGCGGGTGGCGGAATTGGCAAAGCTGACGGAAAACAGCTTCCGTGATGTCAACATCGCCTTTGCCAATGAATTGTCGCTGGTGTGCGATCGGCTGGACATCAACGTGTGGGAATTGGTCCGGCTGGCAAACCGCCACCCCCGGGTGAATATCCTGCAACCCGGCCCCGGCGTCGGCGGCCATTGCATTGCGGTGGACCCATGGTTCATCGTCGCATCCGCGCCGGACGAGGCCAAGCTGATCCGCACCGCGCGCCAGATCAACGATGCCAAGCCGCACTGGGTGCTGGACAAGGTGCGCGCCGCCATTGGCAAAATCCTGATGGAACGGCCCGGCACCACCGCCGCTGATATCTGGATCAGCGTTTACGGCCTGGCGTTCAAGCCCGACATTGATGATCTGCGCGAAAGCCCGGCGCTGGAAATCGCCCGCGCGCTGGCGGCGGAGCATCCCGGCGCGATGCTGGTGGTCGAGCCCAATATCCATGCGCTGCCGCCCGGGCTGGGCGACGCCCGGCTGGTCGAGGCGGACGAGGCAGCGTCGGCGGACATTCACCTGATGCTCGTCGATCATGAGCCGTTCAAAACCACACCTCGCCCCGGCGGCACGATCATCTCTGCCCGCAATGTGTGGCAATAAACTGCTTTGCGTCCGCGCCACCCCGGTTTAACCCGGGACGATGAAAGCTGCGCGCGGTTCAGGGGCAATCATCGCCGGGGTGGACGAGGCCGGGCGCGGGCCGCTGGCGGGGCCGGTGGTCGCCGCTGCGGTGATACTGGCGGGCGCGCCGATTGCCGGGCTGGCCGACAGCAAACAATTGAGCGCGGCGCGGCGGGCCGGACTGGAGGCGGCGATCAAGGCGCAGTGCCACTGGGCCATCGGCATCGCCGACGTCGCCGAGATTGACCGGCTGAACATTTTGCAGGCGACGCTGTTGGCCATGCACCGGGCGGTGGCGGGGCTGGCGTGCGCGGTGGACGAGGTGCTGGTCGATGGCAACCGCCTGCCGGACTGGCAATACCCCGCCCGCGCCATCATTGGCGGCGACGGCAGCGAGCCATGTATTTCGGCCGCCAGCATCATCGCCAAACAGCACCGCGACATGCTGATGATCGCCGCTGATGCCGCCCAACCCGGCTATGGCTGGGCCAGCAACATGGGCTATGGAACTGCGGCGCATCTGGCGGCTTTGACCAAATGGGGACCGACCCCGCTGCACCGCCGCAGCTTTGCCCCCGTGGCGCGGGCGGCGGCGCGGCATCTGGACAGGGACGAGGGCTGATGGGGTTCACCGCCGCCGATGTTGGGAGCCAATCGGGCCGCCGATTCGTGGTTACCGGGGCCAATGCCGGGCTGGGCTTTGCGGCGGCGCTGGTGCTGGCCGAACGGGGGGCGTCGGTCGTGCTGGCGTGCCGCGATGCCGAACGGGCGGCGGGTGCGGCGGCGCGGATTGCAGCGGCGGTTCCCGGCGCGGATGTGGCGGTGCTGCGGCTGGATCTGGCTGATCTTGTGTCGGTGCGCGCAGCGGCGGCTGAACTGGTGGCGGGGCCGCCGATTGATGTGCTGGTGGCCAACGCCGGGGTGATGATGCCGCCCCATAGCCTGACCGAACAGGGGTTCGAGCTGCAATTTGGCGTCAACCATCTGGGACATTTCGCCCTGATCGGCCTGGTTCACCGCCATGTCGCCGACCGGATTGTCCTGACCGCCAGTGTCGCCCACCGGGGTGCCCGGATGGATACCAGCGATCTGGCGGCGGCGCGCAGCTATTGGCGCTGGCCGCGCTATCAGATGAGCAAGCTCGCCAATTTGCTGATGATGTTTGAACTGGATCGGCGGCTGCGCGCCGCGGGACGGGCCACGCTGGCGGTGGGGTGCCACCCCGGCGCAGCGGCGACCGAGTTGGTGCGCAACCTGCCCGGCCCCCTGCGCGCCCTGATGCCAATCGCCGCGCCGTTCATCAACAGCGCGGCCAGCGGGGCATGGCCGACGTTGCAGGCCGCGACCGGGCCAGACGTGGCCGGGGGCGACTATTATGGGCCGCAGGGGCCGGGCGAATTTGCCGGCCAATCGGGCCGGGCGCGCGCCACCCAGACCGCCCGCGACCCGGCAATTGCCGCCGAATTGTGGACCCGGTCGGTCGATCTGACCGGGGTTGACCCCGGCCTGTAAGCCGCCGGGCGGCGCTGCGGCAAAAAAATTGCTCCCATGCGGCCCATCGCCGGACCACCACCCCTAGAGTCCGGACGAATCGCCAGACTCCAGATGCTGTGGTTGGCCGCTTTATTCTGCCCGCTGCCCCCGCCCCGTTGCCAGCGACTCGCGCAAATTGGCGCTTGACGGGCGAGTCGCGGGGATTCACACCGGCCCCGGGCGGTGATTTTTGCCGCCGCATCAGGGGCGGCGAGATGGGCGTTTTGACAAAATTGGCGGCACCGGTGGCCGATGCGCGCGCGGCGGTGCCTCGCGCGGAAAAACTGCCGCTGGACCAGATTCTGCGCGGCGATTGCATCACCCGGATGCAGGCATTGCCCGCCGCCAGCGTGGACCTGATCTTTGCCGATCCGCCCTATAATCTGCAGCTCGGCGGCGATCTGCACCGGCCTGACGGCAGCCAGGTCGATGCGGTGAACGACGCATGGGACAAGTTTGACAGCATGGCGGCCTACGACCGCTTTACCCATGCGTGGTTGGCGGAGGCGCGGCGGATTTTGAAACCGGGCGGCAGCATCTGGGTGATCGGCAGCTATCACAATATTTTCCGCGTCGGCGCGGCGCTGCAGGACCGGGGATTCTGGATTTTGAACGATGTGGTGTGGCGGAAAGCCAACCCGATGCCCAATTTCAAGGGCACGCGATTTACCAACGCCCATGAAACGCTGATCTGGGCCAGCATGGGGGAAAAGGCGCGCTACACCTTTAACTACCGCGCCATGAAGACGCTGAACGATGAATTGCAGATGCGGTCGGACTGGCTGATCCCGATTTGCGGCGGGCCGGAGCGCATCCGCAAAAATGGCCACAAGGCGCACCCGACCCAAAAGCCCGAGGCGCTGCTGTATCGCATCCTGCTGGCCTGTACCAATGTCGGCGATGTGGTGCTCGATCCGTTTTTCGGCACTGGCACCACTGGCGCGGTCGCCCGGCGGCTGGGGCGGCATTTTATCGGCATTGAGCGCGAGGATGACTATATCGCGGTGGCCGAGGAGCGGATTGCGCTGGCGCTGCCGCTTGACGAACGCGCGGTCAAAACGATGATGGCCCCGCGCGCCGCAACCCGGGTGGCGTTTGGCATGTTGGTGGAGGGCGGCATGATCCCGCCCGGCACCCGGCTGTGTGACACCCGGCGGCGGTGGCAGGCGGTCGTGCGCGCCGATGGATCGCTGGAGGGGCCAGACGGGACCACCGGGTCCATCCACAAAATCGGCGCTGGCGTTCAGGGCGCGCCAAGCTGTAACGGCTGGACATTCTGGCACATTGACGGGGCGGACGGGTTGGCCGCCATTGACACGCTGCGCGCCCGCTGGCTGTTGGCGCACGAGGCATGATGTTCACGCCGCTCAGCCTGACCGACCTTGGGCAATTTGGCCCGGACGCCCGGATTTATTGCCGCCCGGCGGCATTTGTTGACCGCCCGCACGGGCTGGATGGCCGCTGTTTGCGGCTCAGCGACACTTTGCTGTGGTTCAGCGCGATTGTGCTGACGGTGCGGGATGCAACCCGGACTGCCGAGGCCTTTGTCGCGGTGGCGGAGTGGCCAAGCTGGGCGGCGGCGATGCCCGATCCGCTGGCGGCGGCGGCGGCGGACCAATTTGCGGCACTGGCCCGCCCGCGCGGCGCATTGGCACTGACCACGGGCCACGGCCCGCGCATGGTGCGCCTGGGCGAGCCGTCGCTGATGGGCATTGTGAACGTGACCCCCGACAGTTTTTCCGATGGCGGAGCCTTTGCGGACGCCGCCGCCGCGATTGATGCGGGCTTTGCCATGGCCAGCGCCGGAGCGGCGATTGTCGATGTCGGGGGCGAATCCACCCGCCCCGGGGCCAAGCCGGTGTGGGAGGGTGACGAGATCAAGCGGGTGGAGCCAGTGGTGGCGGGGCTGGCGGCGGGCGGCGTTGCGGTCAGCATCGACACGCGCAAGGCAGCGGTGATGGAGGCGGCGCTGGCCGCCGGGGCCAGTGTCGTGAACGATGTCTCCGCGCTGCGCCACGACGAACGGGCGCTCGGCGTCGTGGCGGCGTCCAGCGCTGCGGTGGTGTTGATGCACGCCCCCGGCGCGGGCGACGATCCGCACGACGGCGCGCACTATGCCCACCCACTCTATGATGTATTTGATCTGCTGGCGCTGCGCATTGCCGCCTGCGTTGAGGCGGGCATTGGCCTTGACCGCATTATCGTCGATCCCGGCATCGGCTTTGGCAAGGGGGTGGGCGACAATTTGGCGCTGCTGGGCGGCGCAGCGCTGTTCCACGCATTGGGGGTGCCGGTGCTGGTCGGAGCCAGCCGCAAGCGGCTGATTGGCGCGCTGGACAATGAGGCGGCGGCGGATGCCCGGCTGGCGGGATCGCTGGCGCTGCATTATCAAATGGCGGCGCTGGGCGTGCAATTGCTGCGCGTTCACGACGTGCCGGACAGCCGGCAGATGCTGCGGATGTGGCGCGGGCTGCGCGATGCGGCGCTCAGCGGCCACTGACGCAAATTATTTGCGGGGCAGGCTTGCGCCGAACCGGCAGCGGCTCAATATGCGCGCCATGAAAAAGCAAAGTTTCTTCCGGGCCAATCGCTCGGCTCTCGTGGCGCTGGGCGCGTTGGTGGTCTTGATGATCCTGCTCTCATTGGGCTTTGGTACCGCTGTTTGACCGGCTGGCGCGCGCCTTGGCCATTTGCCGGACTGGTGCTCGCGCTGGCGGCGCTGCTGCTGGGCAGTGGCAGCGGGCAAGCGCAACCGGCTGACGCGACCAATGGCGGCGCGCGCGCGGCGGCGGTGTTTGCTGGCGGTTGCTTCTGGTGCACCGAAAAGGATTTCGACGCCATGCCGGGGGTGATTTCCACCACCTCTGGCTATATTGGCGGCAAGGCCGCACGCCCGACCTATGCTCAGGTGTCCAGCGGCACCACCGGGCATATTGAGGCGGTGCGGGTGGTCTATGACCCCCGCCGAATCAGCTATGCCCAGCTTGCCAGCCGCTTTATGCGCACGATCGACCCGCTAGACGCGGGCGGGTCATTTTGTGACCGGGGCTATCATTATCGCTCGGCGATCTTTCCGGCCAATCCGACGGAGCAGCGCGCGGCCGCCGCCGCATTGGCCGACGCGGCCAAGGTTCTTGGCCAGCCCGTCAAGACATTGGTGCTGCCCGCCAGCCAGTTCTGGCCTGCCGAGGCCTATCATCAGGATTATTACCGCAAAAATCCGATCCGCTATAAATATTACCGCTGGAATTGCGGGCGGGATCAGCGGCTAGCGGCGCTGTGGGGCAAGGCTGGCGATGCGCCGCTGGTGCGCCCCTGAACCGTTCAGGCGGCGGTTTCAATCCCCAGATCAGCCAATTTGCGGTACAGCGTTGATCGGCCGATCCCCAATCGCCGCGCCACTTCGCTCATCCGCCCGCGATAATGGCCAATCGCCAGCCGGATGACATCGGCCTCAATCTCGTCAAGTGGCCGCAAATTGCCGTCGGGCAAATAGAGGGTTACGCCAATCGCCTCGCCATTCACTGCCACATCGTCGCCTGATTGCTGACCATTGCCGCCCAGAGCCGCAGCAATTGCGGGAAAATCATCGGCGGTCAGCAATTGCGCGCTGCTGGTGACGGCGGCGCGGAACAGCACGTCCTGCAACTGCCGCACATTCCCAGGCCAGGCATAGGCCGCGAGCCGGTGCAGCGCGCCATCGGTGATCCCCAGCGGGCCGCCGCCCATACCGGGCAGCCGGGAAATACGGGCCAGAAGATGCCGGGCCAGCGGGCCAATATCGCTGCGCCGGTCGGCCAGATTGGGCAGGGCGAATTGGGTCGCCGCCAGTGCGTAATAGAGGTCTTCACGAAAATGCCCCTCCGCCACCAACCGGTCCAGCGGCACATTGGCAGTGGCGATAATCCGCACGTCAGCCACATGGCGCGCCGTGCCGCCGACGGTGCAATAGCTGCCCGTGGCCATAAGGTCCGCCAGCAGCGCCTGGGTATCCAGCGGGATGCATTCGGCGGCGTCAATGATGATCGTGCCGCCGTCAGCTTCCGCCAGCCGCCCGGCCTGCCGGTCGAATGCGCCGGGGAAGGCACCGCGTTCATGGCCGAACAGCCCCGATGCGATGATGCCCGGCGCAACAGCGGAACAATCGACCAGCATCAGCGGATTTTTGCCGCGTGGGCTGGCGTGGTGGATGGCCCGGGCAAACACCTCTTTGCCCGTGCCAGCGCGGCCAGTGATCAGCACCGGCACCCGGCTGCGCGCGGCCTTTGCCGCAATCGCCAGCGCGTTGCGGCACGCCGGATGCGAGCCGACAATCTCCTCCAGCGCCAGCGGAGCGCGCAGCTTTTCGGTCAGCGGGCGCAGCTCCTGCTCGCCATGCGCCCCGGTCAGATGGTCGAGCGCGCCGAGCAACCGGTCGGGCGCAATCGGCTTCTGGACAAAATCGCTGGCCCCGGCGCGCATCGCGGCAATGGCGGCGGCGATGCCATCGCGCAGGGTGATGACCACCAGCGGCACGGCGGGCCGCCAGCGGCGAAGTTCAGTGACGAAATCAGGCAGCGGCATCCCCGGCGCGGCCTCGTCCACCAGCACAGCGGCCAGCCCCATTCCCTCGCGGGTGCCAAGCATCGCCAATGCGGTTTCGGTATCCGGCGCACACATCAGCCGCCAGCCGCCGCGCGCGGCCAATGCGCCGATAAACCGCTGGTGCGCGGGTTCACCATCAACCAGCAAAGCGGTTTGAATGTCGCGCAAATTGGCCATAGGCGGCAATGGGGCTCCGATCAGGGTGCGGGCTGAATGATCCGCCGATAATCGACCCGCTTAATCACAATCAGTAAAAGGGCGATTAAGACAAAGCCGCGCACT
>DAIUBZ010000093.1:0-7054 GCA_036846445.1 Sphingopyxis sp.
GGGCGGCGCGCTGGTCCTGACCAACCGCGCGGACGGCAGCGGGCTGGACGCGGCCATCACCCTGCCCGCTGCGCCGGATCAGCAGTAAATTGCCACCGCCTGGCTGCCCGCCACCACCGCCTCGCCTGCCGCATTCCAAACCGTCATCTGCTGCACCGACAGGCCGCCGACCGCATGGTCGCAGTGGGAATCGAGCAGCCACCAGCCATCGGCGCTGGTGGGCGCATCGGCCAACATGGTGACGGTCCAGTTCATCGAGCTGACCGGCCCGAATTTGCGGAACAGCGCCATCGCCGCTGGCGGCAGCGCATCGCCCAGCGCGAGCAGCGCCACCGCCGGGTCGCACGCGGGCGGGTCGACAAAGCGCACCCAGGTCAGTTGCCGGCCCACATCCTGGCCAAACATGGCCGCCAGCCCGCCGACCGGGCGCATGTCAAAATGCTGGGTAAACACCGGCCGCATCGGATGCTGTGGCACCGATTCCAGCCCGGCGGGCGGCGGCACATCGGGCATTGGCGGCCCGGGGTGGTGCAAATGCCCGTCGCGCAGCGGCGAAAATGTGATCAGCGCGCTGGTGCCCGCCCCGTCATCGCCGGTGATCGCGGCATCGACAAACAGGCTGGATTTCGATTGCCGCACCACCCGGCTGCTGATCCGGCATTCCCCGCCCACTGGCCCGACAAAGTTGAACTGGGCACAGCGCAGCGGCGGCGCAGCGGGCAATTGCCGCTGGACCGCCGCCAGCACCAGCGCCGCGCTCAGCCCGCCATAAGCCGTGCGCCCCTGCATCCAATCCGGCGTGATCGCGACCCGGGCGCCACCATCAGCATCGGTCAGCCCGGCAAGCAGCGCATCCAGCGCCCCAACCGTCACTGCGCCTATTCCTCAATCCCGAAGGTCAGCCCGGCGTGGGCGGTCAGCCGGTCGATCAGCGCCTCGCCCAGCAGCGCGCCCGGCGTCCACACGCCGCCCGCGCCATCACTCCCCAGCAGCGCCATGCCGGTTTCGGCCAGCATTTTCGAGGTGGAGCCATAGCCGGGATCCCGGTCGCCGGTCACACAGGCGGTCAATTTGGTCCCGTCCGGCCACTCGCCGATGAACAATATGTCGTAAAAACCGGCGTCGCGCTCTTCCTTGCTCGGCCCTTCGCCGGGTTTCAGCTTGGCATCGCCGAACGGATTGGCCTTGGCAATCGCCTCGGCCATCGCCTTGCCGGCATCGCCGATGGTGGTCATCACCATTTCGTCATAGACAAAATCGCGGCCCCATTTGTGGCCGGTCAGGAAATTGGTGCGGTGAACATTTTTGGTGTTGATGGGGGCCATGATAAACGGCGCGGTCCAGGTGCCGGTGGCGCTGTCATATTCCGGGATCAGCCCGGACGGCTGGCTTGGTCCTTCAAACCCCGGAGTCAGGGCAAAGCTGGATTTCAGCAGCAGGGCCAGTGATGGCTTGCGCGCCACCGCCTTCAATGTTTCGGTCAGGCTGGCGACGGTGCCGCCCGATGCGCTGCCCGCCATTTTGCGCATCCGCCCCTTGACCCGCGGGGCGGGGCTGCCGTGGCGCTGCGCCGCCTCGGCCTGCAAAAAACTGACCCCCAGATCAAAGGGGATGGAATCAAAGCCGCAGGAAAAGGTAATGCGCGCGCCGCTGGCGACGGCAGCGTCATGGTGGGCATCGATCATCTCGCGCATCCAGCCCGGTTCGCCGCACAAATCGGCATAATCGGTGCCCGCACGGACACAGGCGGCCACCAATTCGCTGCCATAAAGCTGATACGGCCCCACTGTCGTCAATACCACCCGGGTGCGGGCACACATGGCGTCCAGACCGGCCGGGTCAGCCGCATCGGCCACCACCAGCGGAGTGGCGGTGGGCGCGCCGATCAGATCGCGCACCTCGGCCAATTTGGCGGCGCTGCGCCCGGCCATGGCCCAATTGGGGGCATCATCGCGGCCCCCATAATATTGGGCGAAATATTCAGCGACCAGCCGCCCGGTAAAGCCGGTGGCACCATAGATGATGATGTCAAATTCGCGCGTGCTGGCCATGGTCACAATCCCTTTACGTAAACGTCAATCTGGGATAGCCGAAGCCCGGACGGTTGCCAAGCCGGTTACAGCTTTGGCAATGTCACCCCGCGCTGGCCCATATATTTGCCCGCCCGGTCGGCATAGCTGGTCTCGCACGGTTCATTGCCGCGCAGGAACAGAAACTGGCACGCGCCCTCGTTCGCGTAAATCTTGGCGGGCAGCGGGGTGGTGTTGGAAAATTCCAGCGTGACATGCCCCTCCCACCCCGGTTCAAGCGGGGTCACATTCACGATGATGCCGCAGCGCGCATAGGTCGATTTGCCCAGACAAATCACCAGCACATCGCGCGGGATCCGGAAATATTCCACCGTCCGGGCCAGGGCAAAGCTGTTCGGCGGGATGATGCAAACATCGGTTTCGCGGTCCACAAAGTTTTTGGGGTCGAAATTTTTGGGGTCAACGATGGTGGAGTCCACATTGGTGAAAATCTTGAACTCCGGCGCGACCCGGGCGTCATAGCCATAGGATGACAAGCCATAGCTGATACAGCCATCGCGCCGCTGTGCCTCGACAAAGGGTTCGATCATGCCGTCAGCGATGGCGGCGTCGCGAATCCAGCGATCAGATAAAATGGCCATGCCGCAAACATTGCCTGCCCGCGCCGCGCCGCGCAAGCGCGCGGTGATGGTTGACGTTGACGTTAAGGTGAATGGCGCTAAGGATTGGGCTACCGGCTGCGTCCGCAAGCTGAGCTTTTAGGAGTTTTTCATGGCCCTGCCCGCTTTGTTCGACCGTCTGCGCCTGCCGGTGATTGGTTCGCCGCTGTTCATCGTGTCCGGCCCGGAATTGGTGATTGCCCAGTGCAAGGCGGGGATTGTCGGCAGTTTTCCGGCGCTGAACGCCCGCCCGCAGAGCCAGCTCGACGAATGGCTGCACCAGATTACCGAGGAGCTGGCGGCGTGGGACCGGGCCAATCCCGATACGCCCGCCGCGCCCTATGCCGTCAACCAGATCGTCCACCGCTCGAACGACCGGCTGATGGCCGACCTTGCGACCTGTGCCAAATGGAAGGTGCCACTGACCATCACTTCGCTGGGCGCGCAGGTGGAATTGAACCAGGCGGTGCATGATTGGGGCGGGATCGTTCTGCACGACATCATCAACAACCGCTTTGCCCACAAGGCGATTGACAAGGGGGCGGACGGGCTGATCCCGGTGGCCAGCGGCGCGGGTGGCCATGCCGGCACCCAATCGCCATTCGCGCTGGTTCAGGAAATCCGCGAATGGTTCGACGGACCAATCGCGCTGTCAGGGGCGATTGCCCATGGCCGCTCGGTATTGGCGGCGCAGGCGTGCGGAGCGGACCTTGCTTATATCGGCAGTGCGTTCATCGCCACCCGCGAGGCGCAATCGGGCGATGGCTATAAACAGGCCATTGTCGACGGCAGCGCCGCCGATATTGTCTATTCCGACCTGTTCACCGGGGTGCATGGCAATTATCTGCGCGGCTCGATCGCGGCGGCGGGGCTTGACCCGGACAATCTGCCGCAGGGGGATCTGAAAACCATGAATTTCGGCTCGGGCGGCAATACCGATGCCAAGGCATGGAAGGATATTTGGGGGTCGGGCCAGGGCATTGGCGCGGTCAAGCAGATCGCCACCGTGGCCGAATATGTCGCCCAACTGACGGCCGAATATGCCGCCGCCTGGGCCGAATTGCAGGCAAAAGTCCTCGCCTAATCCTCTCCATAAAGCGCGGTAATCGCGTGATCGAGGAAGCTGCGGTCGGCAAACAGGCGAAGCGGGTCGCGCCGGTTCAGCCATAGGCCCAACCGGTGCCGGTCGGTCAGCGCGCGGCGCAGCGCCGCCTGTAATGTGGTCAGCCGCCCCTCCGCCGTGGTCAGCGCCAATCCGGGCAGCGCTGACCGGCCCGCAACCGGCTGGTGAAATGCGGCCGCAATCGCCGCCAGCCGCGCGTCCACCACCTCATCATATCCCGGATGCGGCCCGCGATGCAGCGCATGGCCAATGGCCTCGGCCGCCGCTTCCGTCGCCGGCAGCAACAGCCCGTTCTGGGTCCAGCGGCGCAGGCGAAAGCCGGTTGCAGTCCCGGGATTCCGGTGCGCCAAAGCCGCAAACATGGCCGCATAGGCTGGCCGCGACCGCAGCCCCAGCGGGATCAGGTGGTGCCGCTGAAACCCGGGTGGCGGCGGCGGCGCGCCCAGCCAGCGCGCGCTGGAGTCTGCGCCACTTGCCTGGCTGCCGCAGCGGGTCAACCCGGCCGTGTCCAACCCACCCGGACCTGCCCCGGCGGGTGAGCGCTGCCCGCCGGGGATGCGCCACTGGCACCGGGTTCCAACCACAGATATTCGCCCGCCATCAGCCCCGCCACCCGGCGACGGTGGTGGACCGGGCCGTGCAGGATCATGTCCACCGCCAGCCGCGCCAGCCGCCGAACCGCCCACGACATCGCCATTTCCGGCAGCAACGGCGCGGCCAGTTCCTGTCCGGCAAAATAGCCAAGACCCCGGGTGGTCACCAGATCGCCCGCCGCGTCATCCACCCGGCAAAATGCAACCAAGTGCATCACCGGCGGCAGGCCGCTGGTCAGCATTTCGGCAATCGCCGCCCGGAACAGACTGGCCGAGGTCCACAGCCGTGCGGGCGACCAGAAAATATGGCTGGCCCCCGCTGCGTCCATGACCAGCACGGCCAATTTCAAAAATTCGCGCAGGCTGGCGGCATGATGATCGCTGGCGCCTCCGGCAATTGGGCCAGTGACCGGCACCCGGATCACCAGGCAGGATGGCGGCATCAGCGTCAGCGGCTCATCATGGTCCAGCGCCAACGCCACCTCGGCATTGCTGGGGTCCGCATCCGCCACAACCACCGCGCTGGCCATGGTCAGGATGGTGGCGGCATCGCGCAGCGCAATCCGCCACGCCGCTGCGCCGCTGGCGGTCGATTCCGGTTCCGGCTCCGATTCCGGCTCCAGCCCTATCCGCCGCAACTGTCCGTCAAGCCAATGGCGATCAGCCGCCCTTGGCCCGCATTGCAGCAGGATGAACGGTGGCGGCTGGGGCGGCAGCGCCGCTGGCCCGGCGGAATGGTCCAAAGCATCTGACATGCACGGCGTTTGCCCGTTGATGGAACCCGGGCCTCGTCCTGCGGTCGCTGGCGGAAAACTGCAATGACCTATCGCCGGCTGGCCGCGCCGACTGCTCCATACTGGACCAGATTGCGGGCGGGGTTCGCCCCGACCCTAGAGCGCGTTTCGACCTGATTGAATCAGGTCGAGCGCTCTAACCTCTTGCGTTGCCGCGATTTCCGAGCCGTCAGATGATGCTATCTGACTGGAAATCGCTCTAAAGCGCCACCTGGCTGCCCAGTTCGACCACCCGGTTCGACGGCAGGCGGAAATACTCCATCGCGCTTTCAGAATTGCGCATCATCCACGCGAACAATTTTTCGCGCCACAGCGGCATGGTCGGCACCGCAGCGGCAATCAGCGTCTGGCGCGACAGGAAAAAGCTGGTGTCGATCATCCGGAACGGCGCGCCGCAACTGGTCACGGCCGTCAGCGCCTCGGGCAGGTCCACCCGCTCCATAAAGCCATATTTCAGGACCATGCGGTGGAACCCCCGGCCCAGATCCTCCATCGAACAGCGCGCGGCATCGTCCACCACCGGGACATCCATCACCTTGACGGTGAGCAGGATGATCCGTTCGTGCAGCACCTTGTTATGTTTCAGATTGTGGAGCAGCGCGTGCGGCACCCCTTCGGCGGTTGAGGTCAGGAACACCGCCGTCCCCGGCACCCGCGCCGCGCTGTTCGCCGCCGACTGGATGAAGATCGCGGCGGGCATCGTGCCCCGGCCCAGTTCGGCCTGCATCAATTTGCGGCCATGCGACCAGGTGGTGAGCAGGGTGAATATCACCAGACCGATCACCAGCGGCACCCAGCCACCGTCCGGCACCTTCACCAGATTCGCTCCGAAATAGGCGATATCGACGGTGAAAAACACCGCCAGCACCGGCACTGCCTTCCACAAGGGCCAGCGCCACAGCACGATCAGCACCGCCGTCATCAGGCAGGTATCGATGAACATCGCCCCGGTGACGGCAATGCCATAGGCACCGGCCAAATTGCTGGACGAACCAAAGAACAGCACCAGCAGGATCACCATCACCATCAGGAACCAGTTGACCACCGGGATATAAATCTGGCCCGCCGCCGATGCGCTGGTATGTTCCACCCGCAGGCGCGGCATGAACCCCAATTGGATCGCCTGCTGCGTCAGGGAAAAGGCACCGGAAATCACCGCCTGGCTGGCGATGATCGTGGCCAGCAGCGCCAGCACCACCACCGGAATTCGCCACGCATCGGGCATCATCAGGAAAAACGGGTCGGTTATCAGCCGGGCGGCATCAGCCGGAGCCGCGCCCAGCACCATCGCGCCTTGTCCCATATAATTCAGCATCAGGCACGGCATGACAAATGCCACCCAGCTCACCCCGATCGGTGCGCGGCCAAAATGGCCCATATCGGTATAGAGCGCCTCGGTCCCGGTCACCGCCAGCACGACTGCGCCCAGCACAAAAAACGCCGCCCAGCCATCGACAACAAAAAACATTACCGCATTCGCCGGGTTGATCGTCGCCAGGATAATCCCGGGATTGCCCCAGATGTGCAGCAGCCCCAGCGTCGCCAGCATCAGGAAATAAACGACGGTGATCGGCCCGAACAGCGCGCCCACCTTGCCGGTGCCCCGATGCTGCAGCGCGAACAGCCCCACCAATATGACCAGGGCAATAGGGATGATATAGGGACGGAAACCGGCGTTCACATAGGTCAGCCCCTCGGTCGCCGACAGCACCGACATCGCCGGGGTGATCATGCTGTCGCCATAAAAGAGCGCAGTGGCAAAAACGCCCAGCATGATCAGCGGCCAGCTCCACCGCGCGCCCGCCGATTTGCGGCTGACCAGCGCCAACAGCGCCATGCTGCCGCCCTCGCCATT
>DAIUBZ010000094.1:0-7022 GCA_036846445.1 Sphingopyxis sp.
CCGGCCCGCTGTTTTCGGTGCCCGCCACCGGGTGCGCCGGGATCACCACCGCCCCGGGCAGGGCGTCGGCCAACGCCCGGGCCACCCCGGCCTTTGACGACCCGACGTCCGACACGGTTGCGCCAGCGGCCAGCAGCGGCGCAAGATCGGCTGCCACCGCCGCCATCGCCCCCACTGGCACCGCCAAAATCACCAGGTCAGCGCCGGTCACGGCATCGGCCAGCGTGTCGGCGACCGCCGCGCCCACGTCCAGCGCCCGGGCGGCAGCACGGACCCCGGCATCGGCGTCAAATGCGGTGACCACCAGATCGGGCAGGCGCGCCGCCGCCGCCCGGGCCAGCGACGAGCCAATCAGGCCCAGCCCGACAATGGCCAGCCGCCGATAGGGTGCCGCGTCTGCCATCACCGCGCCCCGCGCCTATGCTGCGGCAACATGGCGGCGGATCGCAGCAGCCACCCCGCGCGTTTCCGCCTCGGTGCCGATGGTGATACGCAGCGCATGGCCCAGCCCCTGCCCCGGCAAATGGCGGACAATATAGCCATCGGCCAGCAGCGCGCGATAGACAGTGGCGGCATCCACCGGCCCGGCAAACAACACCATCAGGAAATTGGCCGCCGACGGCACCACCGTGACCCCGCGATTGGCCATCCCGGCCAATTCAGCCGCCAACCAGCCGCGCCAATGGCGGTTGTGGTCGCGGCTGCGGTCCACAAAATCATCATCACCAATCGCCGCAATCGCCGCCGCCTGGCCCGCGTGGGTGACGTTGAACGGCGCCCGCACCCGGTGCAGCGCATCAATGATTGCCGGTGCGGCGGTGCCCCAGCCGATCCGTTCGGCGGCCAGCCCGTGAATTTTGGAAAATGTGCGGGTCACCAGCACATTGGCCGCCGTGCGGGCCAGTTCCAGCCCGCCGTCATCCTGATCCGGGCCCAGATATTCGGCATAGGCTTGGTCCAGCACCAACAATATATCGCCGCGAAGGCCAGTGTGCAGCCGGGCGATGTCAGCGCGGGACGCCAGCGTGCCGGTGGGGTTGTTGGGATTGGCGACATAGACCGCCCGAGTGCGCGGGGTGACCGCCGCCAGAATCGCATCAACATCGGTGGCATAGCCCCGGTCCGCCGCCACCACCGGCGTGGCCCCGACCCGGCGGGTGGCGATGTCATACACCGCAAAGCCATAGCGGACGTGAATGATTTCATCACCCGGCCCGGCATAAGCACTGGCGGCCAGATGCAGCAATTCATCCGACCCGGTGCCGCAAATCACCCGGTCGGCATCCAGCCCATGCCGCGCCGCAATCGCCGCGCGCAGCACCGCCGCGCCGGGATCGGGATAGCGAGCCAGCGCATCATCGCTGGCCTGGGCCCCCGCAAATGCCGCCCACGCCGCCGCGCTGGTGCCCAGCGGATTTTCGTTCGCCGACAATTTTGCGACCACCGCCGCCCCATCCGCGCTGGATTTGCCGGGCACATAGGGCGCGATGGCGGCAATCCACGGCTTTGGGGTGGGCAGGGCTGGCGCAGATATTTGGGTCATCGGGCGCGCGTTACCGCAAAGCGGGGCGGCTGGGAACTCGCTTTGTCAGCACCGGGCCGGCCGGGTGTCCGCCGCCACCGCGATGATTGACACCGCCCGCCCCGCCGCTAAGCCCGGCGGCCATGGCCACCGCTCTTGCCCCCATCGATCATCCCGGCCTGACCTTGCCCCACCCGCTGCCGCTGGATTGCGGGGTGGTGCTGGATGGGGTTCGCATGGCCTATCAATCCTATGGCACGCTGAACCCGGCTCGCGACAATGTGGTGCTGATCTGTCACGCGCTGACGATGGACCAATATGTCGCCAGTCCCCACCCCATGACTGGCAAGCCGGGCTGGTGGCACCAGGTGGTGGGACCGGGGCTGGTGGTGGACACCGACCGCTTTTTCGTCATCTGTATCAATGTGTTGGGAAGTTGCATGGGATCCACCGGCCCGGCCAGTCCCCGCAGCGTCGGCGGCGCGCCATGGGCGATGCAATTTCCGGTGGTGACGATTGCCGATATGGTGCGGGCGCAGGCCGCGCTGCTGGATGCGCTGGGCATTGACCAATTATATGCGGTTATCGGCGGCTCGATGGGCGGGATGCAGGCGCTGGCGTGGGGGGCGCATTATCCGGGCCGCGTCCGGCGCGCGCTGGTGATCGCGGCGGCGGCGCGCCATTCCGCCCAGAATATCGCATTTCACGAGGTGGGGCGGCAAGCCATCATGGCCGATCCCGAATGGCACGGCGGCGATTATTACCACTATGACCTGCGCCCCACCAAGGGGCTGGCGGTGGCGCGGATGGCGGCGCACATCACCTATTTGTCCGAAGCGGGGCTGACCGAAAAATTTGGCCGCCGGCTTCAGGACCGGACCGACAAAAGTTTCGGGTTTGACGCGGATTTTCAGGTGGAATCCTATTTGCGGCACCAGGGGATCAGCTTTGTCGATCGCTTTGATGCCAACAGCTATCTCTATATCACCCGGGCGATGGATTATTTTGACCTGAGCGAGCCCCATGGCCAGCGGCTGGCAGAGGCGTTTCGGGGGTCGCCGGTGCGCTTTGCGCTGGTCAGCTTCGACAGCGATTGGCTCTATCCCACCAACGAATCGCGGCGGATTGTGCGGGCGCTGCACGCTGCGGGGGCAGAAGCGAGCTTTGTCGAACTGTCATCCCCCTATGGCCATGATGCATTTTTGCTGGAAAGCCCGGAACTGTGGCGGGTGATGCACGGATTTCTGGCGAGCGCGGCATGACAGCGGCGCTACGCCCTGATCTGGCGGTGATCGCAGGCCAGATTGCGCCGGGCAGCCGGGTGCTGGATGTTGGCTGCGGCGATGGCACGCTGATGGCGGCGCTGGGACAGGACCGCGGGGCGGTCACGCGCGGGCTGGAAATTGACCCCGACAATGTTGCCCGGGCGATGGCGCGCGGGCTGGCGGTGGTTCAGGGGGACGCCGACCATGATCTGGACGATTATCCGGGCGACAGTTTCGACACGGCAATCCTGTCCCAAACGCTGCAAACCACCCGCTTCCCGGACCGGGTGATTGCCGGATTGCTGCGGATTGCGCCGGATATTTTTGTCAGCTTCCCCAATTTTGCCCACTGGCGAGCGCGGTGGTATCTGATGCGGGCCGGGCGGATGCCGGTCACCGCCGCCCTGCCGGTGGATTGGTATGCAACGCCCAATATCCACCACCTGACCATCGCCGATTTTGCCGCCTTTGTTGCAGCGCGCGATGTGGTGGTGACGGGCAAATGGTGCCTGTCCGGCGGGCGCGCGATCGGCCCGTGGGCCGACAATTGGCGAGCAGAACAGGCAATTTTCCGGTTGGGCCGAGCTGGGCGCGTGGCAGCAGGGTCATTCGGCCCCTGAACCGGGTGGGCGCGCCGCCAGCCCGGCGGCGAGCAACCGTCCGGCACGGTCGGCGATATCCGCGACGGGCTGGTCCTGATCCCACACCCCAAAGCGCAGGCCCAAAAAAACGTTCATTCCCATGATCGCCCACGCCTCAACCTCGCCGACCCCGGCGCGCAATTCGCCCCGCGCCGCGCCGTCGGCGAGCCGCGCGACAATCCGCTGGGCGGTGGTGGCATAATGGTCGCGAAAGCTTACCGGATCGACAAATTCCGCCTCGTCGATGATCCGGTAAATTTCCTGATGGTGCCGCGCAAAGGCCAAAAATGCCGCCAACGCCGACTGTTCTGCGGCCAATGCATCGGGTGCATCGCGGAGCGCGGGGGCGACATGCGCCTTCACCCGCGCCGACATATCCCCGACCAGCGCCCGAAAAATGGCGTCCTTTGAATCGAAATAGGTGTAAAAACTGCCCAACGCCATGTCGGCGCGGCGGGTGATCCCGCTGATCGATGCATCGTGGAACCCATGCTCACCAAATTCCACCGCCGCCGCGTCCAGCAATTTGCGCAGGGACCGGCGACCCCGGTCGGTGCGGGGCATTTTCGCCGCAACGGGCGCAGCGGTCGGTGGTTGCAACCGGGGGCGGAGCTGAGGCTGGCGGATGGTCATAATGGCTGGCTGGTTCCAATATAAGGGCGCGGTGGCGCCGCGTTTCGCCACCAATCGACCGCCATTGCAAGCAATTAAGCCCGGGCGGACACGAGGAAGTTGAAAGATGGTTCAACATTCACTATGATCGAATGACCGAAATGACAAGGCTCCGGGGCGCGCCGCGCAATTGGGGCATGACCAGGGAGATGATGATGAAACTGAACCGCCCCCGCCGATCAATCCAGGCCGCCGCCATGGGCAGCAGCGTCTTGACCGCCGCAATCGCCGCCGCAATCGCCGCGCCCGCCGCCCATGCCCAGAGCGCGGCGGCAGCGACGTCGGACAATAGCGGCGACATCATCGTCACTGCCCGCCGCCGGGACGAACGGCTGATCGACGTGCCAATCTCCGTTACCGCGATCAGCGGCGCGGCGCTGGAAGCGCGCGGGGCAATCGACATTACCGATGTCCAATCAGTGGCGCCCAATGTCACGCTGGAAACCAGCCGCGGCACCAACAGCACCCTGTCGGCATTCATCCGGGGCGTGGGCCAGCAGGATCCGGTATCCGGATTTGAACAGGGCGTCGGCATTTATCTGGACGATGTCTATCTCAACCGCCCCCAAGCGGCGGTGCTCGACATTTATGATGTCGAACGCATTGAAATCCTGCGCGGGCCGCAGGGCACATTATATGGTCGCAACACCATTGGCGGGGCGGTGAAATATGTCACCCGCCGCTTGCCCGCCACCGCCGAGGTCAAAGTGCGGGCAACGGTTGGCACCTATGAACAGGCTGATCTGGTCGCCAGCATTGCCGCGCCGATTGGCGACATGGTTCGGGTCGGCGTCTCCGGGGCGCGGCTGTCGCGGGGCGGCTTTGGCGACAATCTGACCACCGGATTGGCCAATTACAACAAGGATATATGGGCGGGGCGCGCCACGCTGGAACTGGGCGGACAAAATGCGCCGGTGTTGATCCGGGTGTCGGGCGATTACACCCGCGACCAGAGCAATCCCCGGGGCGGGCACCGCCTGATCGCGTCGCAATTCACCAACGTTCCGGTGCTGGGGAATGTGTTCGACACGCGGGGCGCGCTCAACAGTCCGGTTCAGGATGTTGAGGCTTATGGGTTGGCGTTCAACGTGACGGCCGAGCTGTCTGACGCCATCACCCTGCGGTCGATCAGCGCGTGGCGAAAGGACGACAGCGCATCGCCAATTGATTTCGACGCGCTGCCCGGTGTGGATGTCGATGTGCCCGCCATTTATGCGAACAACCAGATCAGCCAGGAATTTCAACTGTTGCTGAACACCGGGCGGTTCAATGGCATGGTCGGCGCTTATTATCTCTCGGCTCAGGCCGACACTGCCTTTGACGTGCGCCTGTTCACGACCTTGGCGGGGCTGACCGCCTTTACCCGCGCAAATGTCGATACCGAAACCTTTGCGATATTTGGCGATTTCACCCTCGATATCACCGACCAACTCAGCGTATCGGCGGGCGGGCGCTATACGTGGGATAGGCGCTCCGCCAGCATCCTGCGCCAGAATTTCCTGGGCGGCGGCTCGCCGCTGTTTGGCGGGGCGGGCGCGGCATTTGGGGCACCCAGCACCAATTTCAATGGCGAGCGCAGCTTCAACAAATTCACCCCGCGGGTTTCGGTCAGCTTCAAACCGACGTCGGACCACAATCTCTACGTCAGCTTTGCTCAGGGATTCAAAGGCGGCGGGTTTGACCCGCGCGGCGTTGGCGTCAATGCCCCTGACCTGAACGGCAATGGCATCCGCGAGGACAGTGAGATCGCGGAATTTCTGGGCTTCCGCCCCGAATCTGTCGACAGTTATGAAATTGGCTACAAGGCGTCACTCTTTGACCGGCGGCTCAGCCTGGCGCTGGCGGCGTTCCGGATGAATTACCGCGACGTGCAAATTCCCGGGTCGGCGGGCTGCACCGTGGGCGGGCTGCCCAGTTTTTGCGGGGTGATCACCAACGCCGGCAAAGCGCAGTTTCAGGGGGTGGAACTGGAGGCTTCGGCCCGCGTGACCGACAGCTTCACCGTGTCGGGTGCGCTGGGGTTCATCGACGCCGACTATCAACAATATATCACCCAGATCGCCGGGCGCGGCCCAGTTGATGTCGCGGCGTTCCGCGAGGTGCAAAACACGCCCCGGGTCACGGCAACCGGGACGCTGGCCTATACCACCGCATTGGGATCTGGGGATGTGGGCATCAGCACCACCGCGTCTTATCGCAGCAAGACATTCCAATTTGAAATCCCCAACCCCTTTATCGATCAGGACGCATATACATTGTTTGATGCCAGCCTGGTCTATACGGCCGCTGGCGGGGGGTGGAGCCTGGGGCTGCACGGCAAGAATCTGACCGATAAACGCTATAAAACTTCGGGATATAGCTTCGTCGCGGCTGATCCGGTGACGGGCGCGCTGACGCGCAATGCAGCGGGGAATCTGGTCCCGTCGCTGGGGCGCGAGGGCACACTGACCGCCTTTTACGGCAACCCGCGTCAGATCTTCCTGACCGGGGCCGTCAAATTCTGATCTGAACCAGTGCGCGCCCGCGATCTAATTGGCTGAGACCGTGGGCGCTCACTTTTTGCTGTGCCGCGATTTTCAGGTCGCCAGATGATGCCATCTGGCTGAAAATCGCATGCTATTGGCTGTGCCGCGATTTTCAGGTCGCCAGATGATGCCATCTGGCTGAAAATCGCTCTGGGACGGGCCAGCGTGGGTTGGCCGACAGTGGCGCGGCCGGTCTTTATCCGTCCCTATCCGCCAAAGGCCGAAATGCCCGTGATCGCCCGGCCCAGAATCAGAGCATGGACGTCATGTGTGCCCTCATAAGTGTTCACTGTTTCCAGATTCACCGCATGGCGGATCACATGATAATCGGCGGAAATGCCGTTGCCGCCGTGCATATCCCGGGCCATCCGGGCCACGTCCAGCGCCTTTCCGCAAT
>DAIUBZ010000095.1:0-6844 GCA_036846445.1 Sphingopyxis sp.
TTGAGCGATGGCGGGCCGGACGAGCATCTGGTGCGCTTCGCCCCCGGCAGCGATTATGCCGCACCCAATTTGCGGGCGCTGCTGGTCGATCCCGGCCGGCTGAAATTGTTCCATTTTGCCCGCTTTGACATTGCCGCCCTGCAACAGGCGATGGGGGTGGTGTGCGCGCCGGTCTATTGCACCAAAATCGCCTCGCGGCTGATCCGCACCTACACCGACCGCCATGGGCTGAAGGAATTGGTGCGCGAATTGCTGGGCATCGACATCAGCAAGCAACAGCAAAGCAGCGACTGGGGCGCGCCGGACCTCAGCGATGCCCAGCGCGAATATGCCGCCAGCGACGTGCGCTACCTCCACCGGTTGCGCACGGCACTGGATGTGCGGCTGGCACGCGAGGGGCGGCTGGCGCTGGCCCAGGCGTGCTGGGACTTTTTGCCCGCGCGCGCGGCGCTGGATCTGGCCGGCTGGCCGGAAACCGACATTTTCGCGCACGGATAGGCAGTGATGGCTGCCGCCTCCACCCCGCCAGATCGCTGCAACGGCCGCAGCGATGGCCGCCGCGCCGTGGGCAGGCGTCCGCTGGTCCGGCTGCTGCGCACCGGCCTGCCGCTGGTGATTGGCGCGATGGCGGCGGTGATGCTGCTGGCCCCCTTTGCCAAGCGGCCCGAGGTCAGCTTTTTGCTGAGCAAGGACAAGGTGGCGATGGCGCGCGAACGGTTGCGCGTCACCAGCGCCCAATATCGCGGGCAGGACAATCTGGGCCGCAATTTCGTGCTGATTGCCGACAGCGCGGTGCAGCGGTCGAGCGCGGTGCCGGTGGTCGAGATGCGGGGCCTGTCGGGCGCAATTGCGCTCAGCGATGGTCCGGCCACCATCACCTCGCCGACCGCAGCTTATGACATGGACGCGCAGCAGGTGGCGGTGGCCGGGCCGCTGCGGGTGGCGGGCGGCGACGGTTATCGGCTGGAAACCAGCGCGGTCACGCTGGACTTGAACGCCCGCACGCTGACGGGACGGGGCGGGGTTTCCGGCAGCCTGAATCTGGGCAATTTTTCTGCCGACCGGCTGAGCGCGAATCTGGATGCACGGGTGTTGCGGCTGGAGGGCAATGCCCGGCTGCGGATCAATCAGGGAGTTTTGCGATGACGGCGCGGCGGACAATTGGCCTGACCCTGGCTTCCTTCACCCTGACGGCGGCGGCGCTGCTGGCCAGCGGCATGGGCGGCGATGCCGCGCGGGCGCAGGCATTGGCCAACCATGACAGCAATGCGGCGGTGGATTTTGCCGCCAACAGCATTGAGGTGCAGGACCGCGCCGACCGGGTGGTGATCGCGGGCAATGTCCGCATCGCCCAGGCCGGGCTGGTGATGACCGCTGACCGGGTGACGGTGGCCTATAGCCGCCAGGGCGGCACCGACATCAACCGGCTGGACGCCACCGGCGGGGTGACCGTGACCAAGGCAGACGAAAGCGCGCGCGGCAATGTCGCCATTTATGATCTGGACCAGCGGCTGATTACCCTGATTGGCAATGTCGAATTGCGGCAGGGGGCGAATCGGCTGGCGGGCGGGCGGTTGCTGATTGATTTGACCAGTGGCCGCGCGACCGTGGATGGCCGGGGCGGCGGGCCAGCGGCGGGCGCAGCCGACGCGCCGGGCGCAGCAAATCAGGCGGGCCGCGTGACGGGCCGCTTTTCGGTGCCGCGCCGGGCAGAGTGACCGGCGGCACCGCTACGCAAATCCACTGAGGCGCGGTTGAGCCATTGGCGATGATCCGTGGGCAGGGTGCCGGGTGATGACCAACGCCCGCAACATTGCCGCTGACCCGGTGCGCCCGACCCCGCCGCCTGCTCGCCGGGGGCCGGAGCGCGGTCTGGGGCCGCTGGTGGGCGATGAAACCGCGCTGGTGCGGCGGATTTTGCGGCTGAACCGGCTCCCCGTTCCGGACTGGCTGCTGGGCAAATAGCTGGTGGACCATGCCGTTATCCCAACGGACGGAATGGCGGCGTCAATCCAATGGGCCGCTTGGGTTTGTGCGCTGGCTGCTCTAAACAGCAGCAATGACCGCCCCAGCCAGCCAGCCCCCCACGACTGAACCGCCGCTCTTGCCCACGCTGCGGCGGTTTTTGCCCTATTTGTGGCCAGCCGCATCGCCCGCGCACAAGGTGCGGATTGTCGGCGCGGCACTGATCGTGCTGGCGTCAAAGGCGGTTCAGCTGTCGCTGGGCTTCTTGTTTGGCGCCGCGATCGACCGGATGGCGCCGGGGATGGAGGCGGGGGCGGCGCTGGCGATTGGACTGGTGCTGGCCTATGCCGGGGCGCGCTTTGCCGGGGTAATGTTCGACAATTTGCGCAACGTCGTGTTCGAACGGGTTGGGCAGGACGCCACCCGCGAACTGGCGGTGGCGGTCTTTGCCCATCTCCATGCGCTCAGCCTGCGTTTTCACCTTGCCCGCCGCACCGGCGAAGTGACCAAGGTGATCGAACGCGGCACCAAGAGTATCGATACGATGCTCTATTTCCTGCTGTTCAACATTGCCCCGACCGTGATTGAATTGACGGCAGTGCTGGCGATTTTTGCGGTCAAGTTCAGCGTGGGGTTGGCCGCGGCGACGGCGGCGATGGTCATTGCCTATATCGGCTTTACCCGCCGGGTGACCGATTGGCGCAACGCGCTGCGCGCCGAGATGAACGATCTGGATACGCTGACCATCGGCCGCTCGGTCGACAGCTTGCTGAATTATGAGACGGTCAAATATTTCGCCGCCGAAGCGCGCGAAGCCGCCCGCTATGCCGAGGTTGCCGACCGCTATGCCCGCGCGGCGGTGAAAAGCGAAAACAGCTTGGCGCTCTTGAACGTGGGCCAGGCGCTGATTACCAATTTGGCGATGGGCGGGGCCATGGCCTACACCGTGTGGGGCTGGGCGCGCGGCGATTACACGCCGGGCGAGGTGGTGCTGGTGAACACATTGCTGATGCAATTGTTCCGCCCGCTCGACCTGCTCGGCATGGTGTATCGCACCATCCGGCAGGGGGTGGTGGATATGGCGGCGATGTTTGCCCTGATTGACACGCCGCCGGACATTGCCGACGCACCGGGCGCGCCGCCGCTGGTGGTCGGCGCGGGCGCGGTGGTGTTTGATGATGTGCATTTTGGCTATGATCCTGATCGGGCGATTTTGCGCGGGGTCAGCTTTGCGGTGCCGCCGGGGGGCAGTCTGGCGATCGTCGGCCCGTCCGGCGCGGGCAAATCCACCATCGCCCGGCTGCTGTTCCGCTTTTTCGACCCGCAGGCCGGGGCGATCCGCATCGATGGCCAGAATATCGCCAGCGTCACCCAGGCCAGCCTGCGCCGCGCCATCGGGATCGTGCCGCAGGATACGGTGCTGTTCAACGCCAGCATCGGCTATAACATCGGCTATGGCGCGGAAGGGGCGGATGCGGCGGCGATTGCGGCGGGGGTGCGCGGCGCGGCGCTGGATGACTTTATCGCCGCGCTGCCCGCTGGGCTGGCCACCGAAGTCGGCGAACGCGGGCTGAAATTGTCGGGCGGCGAGAAACAGCGGGTGGCGATTGCCCGCACGCTGGTGAAAAATCCGCCAATCCTGATTTTGGACGAGGCAACCAGCGCGCTGGACAGCCGGACCGAGGCGGCGATTCAAGCGACACTGGAGCAAATTGCCCGGCGGCGCACCACCATCATCATCGCCCACCGCCTGTCCACCATTACCGGGGTGGACCGGATTGTCGTGCTGGACGCCGGGCGGGTGGTGGAAAGCGGGACCCACGGCGCATTGCTGGCCCAGCGGGGGCTTTACGCCGACATGTGGGCGCGGCAACAGGATGATGAGTTGCCAGTTAATTGACACCTGTGTTAGCTATTTGCGATGTGAAGTGGAGCCGCTGTGATGTTTCGCCGCCTGACCGATGATATCCATGTCGCCCCGCAAATCGCGCCGGATGACGTCGCCGCCGCGGTCGCCGCATTTGGCGCGGTGCTGATTGTCAACAACCGCCCGGATGGCGAAGACCCCGGCGCGCCGCAGGGGGCCGACATTGCCGCCGCCGCCACCGCCGCCGGAATTGGCTATGCCGCGATTCCCGTGGGCCATGCCGGGTTCAGCGATGCGCAGCTTGATGCGCTGGACACGGCCCGCGCGGCGCATCCGGGGCCAATGCTGGCCTATTGCCGGTCCGGCACGCGCAGCACCCTGTTGTGGGCATTGGGCGCGGCGCGGGGCGGGGCCGACCCCACCATGGTGGCGGCGGCGGCGGCGGCGGCGGGATATGATATTGGGCCGGTGCGCGCGATGGTGGACGCGCTGGCTGCCAAGGCGGCGCAGGGGTGATGCTGGACGCGGTGGTGGGCAGCGCATGGGCAGGCGAGGCGGCCAAGCTGGCGGCATCGCTGCTGGCAGTTGGCTTTGCGGTGTGGCTGGCGGCGCGGCTGGGGCTGGGCGGCGAGGCCCGGATTGCCGATGCCGCCCATGCGATCCGGCTGGCGGAGGCGGCAGAGGCAGGCTTTCGCGGTGAACAGGCGGCTGTCAGCGCCGGCGGCCACGCCGCGATTGTCCGGGGTCCAGCGGGCGAGCATCTGCTCGTCTGCGCCCATGGCGGTGGCTTTGCCGCGCGGCCGATTGACGGTGCGGTCGGCGTCCGGCTGGACAAAAGCCGGTTGGTGGTGACGGTGGGCGAGCCGGGCTTTGCTGCGGTCATCTTGGAATTGGGCGCGGACGCTGCGGCATGGGCGGCGGGTATGCGCCGCATCGCCGTCCGGCCCGGGGCGGCGGCCCCCCCGGCGGCGGCGGCGGCGGGCGGGTGATGGCGGTGCCGGCGCTGCCCAATCCGCTCGATTATGCGATTCCCGCCTTTGTTGCGTTGATTGTGCTGGAAATGCTCGTCGCGCGGCGGCGGGACCCCAGCCGCTATCACCCGCGCGATACGCTGACCTCGCTGCTGCTGGGCACGGGCAGCACGGTGGCCGGGGCGCTGACCGCCGGGGTGGTGCTGGCGGCCGCGCTGGTGCTGTACGACCATCGCCCGATCACGATCGGCTGGGCGTGGTGGGCGTGGGCGCTGTGCTTTGTGCTCGATGATTTCGCTTATTACTGGGCGCACCGCACCGGCCACCGGGTCCGCTGGTTCTGGGCCAGCCATGTCAACCATCACAGCAGCCAGCATTATAATCTGTCCACTGCGCTGCGGCAAAGCTGGACCGGCTTTATCGCCTTGTCATTCCTGTTTCGGCTGCCGCTGGCGCTCATCGGCTTTCACCCGGCGATGATCCTGTTCTGCGGCGGGCTGAATCTGATCTACCAATTCTGGATTCATACCGAGGCGATTGGGCGGATGCCGCGCTGGTTCGAAGCGGTGATGAACAGCCCGTCGCACCACCGGGTCCATCATGGGGTCAATCCGGCCTATCTCGACCGAAATTATGCCGGCACCTTCATCGTCTGGGACCGGTGGTTCGGCACCTTTGCCGATGAGCGCTCCGACGATCCGCCGCGCTATGGTCTGGTGCGGCAATTGGGCAGTTTCAATCTGTTGTGGGCGGTGTTTCACGAATGGGTGGGCATTGCCAACGATGTGCGCCGGGCACCGTGGCGGCACAAGGCGGGCTATATCTGGCGTGAGCCGGGCTGGAGCCACGATGGCAGCCGCGCGACCAGCCAGATGATCAAGGACCGCGCGCGCGGATATCAGCGCAGCGTGGCGGCGGCGACAGGAGAGCGGGATGGACGCATTTGACATCATCGTCATCGGCGGTGGCAGCGCGGGCTGCGCCGCGGCGGCGCGCCTGGCCGCCGATGGCCGCCGCCGGGTGTGCCTGATCGAAGCCGGGGGGCGCAACGATGACATATTCGTCAAAACGCCGGGGCTGATGCCATTCATCCCTGACCGGTCAAACTACCGCTATGACACGGTGCCGCAGGCCGGGTTGGCCGGGCGCACCGGCTATCAGCCGCGCGGGCGCGGGCTGGGCGGGTCCAGCGCGATCAATGCCATGGTCTATATTCGCGGCGCGGCGTGGGATTATGACAATTGGGCGGCGCTGGGCTGTGACGGCTGGGGCTATGATGATGTCCTGCCGTGGTTCAAGCGCATGGAGCATAATGAGCGCGGGGCCGATGATTGGCACGGGGTCGGCGGCCCGCTGAATGTCGCCGATCAGGGTGCGGCCAACCCGGCATCGCGCGCCTTTGTCGCGGCGGCGGCGGGGCTGCAATTGCCGGAAAACGCGGATTTCAACGGCGCGGCGCAGGACGGGTTCGGCCTGTATCAGGTGACCCAGCGCGGCGGCGAACGCTGGTCGGCGGCGCGCGCTTATGTCGAGCCGCTGCGCGGCCGCGCCAATCTGGAGATCCGCACCGACTGTCTGGTCGAAGGGATCACGGTCAGCGAGGGCCGGGCCACCGGCGTGACGATACGGCGCGGCGGCGGGCGCGAGACGATTGCGGCGCGGGGCGCGGTGGTGCTGTCGGCCGGGGCCTTTGGCAGCCCGCAAATCCTGATGCTGTCGGGCATTGGCCCCGCCGCGCATCTGGCGGGCCATGGCATATCGGTGGTGCGCGATATAGCGGCGGTCGGCAGCGACCTTCAGGACCATATCGACTATGTCGGCAGTTGGGAAACGCGCAGCAATGTGCCGATTGGCACCAGCCTGGCGGGCAGTTGGCGGATGTTGCGGGCGATCGCGCAGCACCGGCTGGCGCGCACCGGGGTGATGACCACGCCCTATGCCGAAAGCGGCGGCTTCTGGCGCTCGCATCCCGCTGCCCCCGCGCCCGATGTGCAATATCATTTTGTGCCTGCCATGCTGGAGGACCATGGCCGGACCAAGG
>DAIUBZ010000096.1:0-6715 GCA_036846445.1 Sphingopyxis sp.
TGCAAGAGGTGGCGGCGATGACCCGGATGCGGGCCGGGGCGATGCTGGGCGAAGATGGCGCGAAAATCGACTATGTCGCCCATTTGCTGGGCATCAGCGCGACGGTGGCGCGCGACTGGGATGCGCTGCCCGCCGATGTCCGCGCCCTGCTCGACGGCTATGCCGCCGGGCTGAACCATTATGCCGCCAAACATCCCGGCGAGGTGCGGCTGGCCGGGCTGTTCCCACTGACCGGGCGCGACATTGCCGCCGGCTTTGTGCTGCGTTCGCCATTTTTCTTTGGGCTGGACGCCACGCTGGCGGCGCTGACGGGCGGCAAGGACCGGGACCGCGAGGGCGGGCCGGTGCTGGATGATGCGCTGGACGATGCGGGCGAGCGCCGCGCCACCCCGGTGGGCCGCGACCCCGCCGCCAATGGCTCCAACGCCTTTGCCATTGCCCCGGCGCGCAGCGGCGACGGCGCCACCCGGCTGGTGTCCAACGCCCACCAGCCGTGGGAGGGCGGGGTGGCCTGGTATGAGCTGGTGGTCCACAGCGATGAAGGCTGGGATTTCGCCGGGGCGACCTTTCCCGGCGCGCCATTTCCCCTGCTGGGCCACAACAAATATCTGGGCTGGACCAACACGGTGAACCGCCCGGACCTCACCGATATCTATCGGCTGGAACTGGACGAAAGCGGCGAAAATTACCGCTTTGATGGTGCGTGGCGGCGGTTGGAGAGCGAGACCGTCTGGCTGCGGGTCAAAAAAGGTCCGTTCACTTTGCCGGTGCCGCGCAAGATTTATCGGTCGGTCCATGGTCCGGTGATTGTGAACGAACGGGGCGCGTTCGCCATCCGCTATGCCGGGATGGACCAGTTGCAGATGGTCGAGCAATATTATCGGCTGAACAAGGCGCGCGATTTTGCGGAATGGCGCACAGCAATGGCGGGGCAGGGCGTGCCCGCCACCAATTTCATCTATGCCGATGCCAAGGGCAATATCGCCATGTTTTATAACGCCATGTTCCCCGACCGCGCCGCCGGGTTCAACTGGCGCGGCGATTTGCCGGGCGATACATCGCGGGCAGTATGGCGCGATACTTTGCCATTTTCGCGGGTGCCCGCGCTGGTCAATCCGCGTTCGGGCTTTGTCATGAACGCCAATAACACGCCGTGGATCGCGGCAGGGCCGGGCAGCGAGCTGGACCCCGCTGCCTTCTCGCCGCTGTTGGGGATCGAGGATGATGTCACCAACCGCGCCACCCGTGCCATTGCGCTGATGGCCCCGCCGGGACCAATTGGCCGGGAACGGCTGGAGGCGGTGAAATATGACACCGGCTATGCCAGAAGCGGCTATGCGAAGGCCTGGATTGACGCGCTGCTGGCGCTGCCGCCCAGCGGCGTCGCGGCGGACGATGCCCGGCTGGCGGCGGCGCAACAGCTGCTGGCCGGATGGGACTGGATGCTGGACGGGCGGGGCACGGGCGATGCGCTGGCGCTGATGGTGCTGCGGCCATCGAACCGGGCGCATTATACCCGCAAGGCGGCGATGCCTGATCCGCGCCAGACGCTGATGGAGGTGGCGGCGCATTTGGAAAAATATTTCGGCTCGCTCGATCCGCCGCTGGGCGATGTGCTGCGGCTCCGGCGCGGCGGGGTCGATCTGCCGCTCGATGGCGGCAATGACACGCTGCGCGCCTCGACGCTGTGGGATACCGAGCCGGACGGGCGGCTGAAGGTGCGGCACGGCGACAGTTTCGTGATGTTTGTGACCTGGGACCGCGACGGCCGGGTGGTATCGGAATCCATCCAGCCGTTCGGCGCGGCCACCACCCGTCCCGCCAGTCCGCATTATGCCGATCAGGCCCCGCTGTTTGTCGAACATCGGTTGAAGCCGGTGTTGTTCGATCCGCAGCAATTATTTGCCACGCGCCCGCGCGTCACCCGGCCCTGATCCGCTGCGCCCACCGGTGCGCCGGGGCTTGACCGGGGGGATGCGGCGCATAAGCTGAGCCACAGACACATATATTTTCCGGGGAGCAACAGATGACGAAAATCCGCACGCTGGCCCTGGCCCTGGCCGCTAGCACCATTTTGGTGCCCATCGCCCCGGCATGGGCACAGGTCCGCGATGCCAAGCCCGCGCCGATTGCTGATCTGGTGGGGGCGGTGGACATTCCGCATCAGGCGTTCACGCTGGACAATGGTCTGCGCGTGGTGGTTCACACCGACCGCAAGGCCCCGGTGGTGGCGGTGTCGGTATGGTATCGGGTCGGGTCAAAGCATGAGCCAAAGGGCAAGACCGGCTTTGCCCATTTGTTCGAACATCTGATGTTCAACGGGTCGGAAAATGCCCCCGGCGATTTTTTCGAGCCATTGCAACAGGTCGGCGCGACCGATTTCAACGGCACCACCAGCGTGGACCGGACCAATTATTTCCAGACCGTGCCAACCGGGGCGCTGGATCTGGCGCTGTTTCTGGAAAGTGACCGCATGGGCCATTTGCTGGGCGCAGTGACCCAGGCGACGCTGGATAACCAGCGCGGCGTGGTCCAGAATGAAAAGCGCCAGGGGGATAACAATCCATACGGCCTGCTGCGGTACGAGATTTTTGAAAATCTGTTCCCCAAGGGCCACCCCTATCACCACAGCGTCATCGGCTCGATGGATGATCTGAACGCCAGCACGCTGGACGATGTGCGCGGCTGGTTCCACGACAAATATGGGCCCAACAATGCGGTGCTGGTGCTGGCGGGCGACATTGATCTGGCCACCGCCAAGGACCGGGTGAACCATTGGTTTGGCCATATCAAGCGCGGGCCAGACATTGCCGCGCCGCCGACATCGGTGCCCACCCTGCCGGCGCCGCTGGCCAAACAGGTGTTCGACAAAATCCCGGCCACCCGCCTGTATCGGATGTGGGCGACGCCGGGGCTGAACGATCCCGATGCGATCCGGCTGGAGGCGGCGGCCAGCATTTTGGGCGGCCTGTCCAGCAGCCGGCTCGACAACGCCCTGGTCCGGCGGGACGGGGTGGCGCTCAGTGTCAGCGCCTTTGGCCAGGCGTTTGAGGATGCCGGGATTTTTCTGGTGTCGGCCGATGTGAAACCCGGACAGGATGTGGCCGCGGTCGGAGCGCGGCTGGACGCCGAAATCGCCAGCTTTTTGGCGGACGGCCCGACGGCGGACGAGATTCAGCGGGCCTCGGCGCAAACTCTGGCGGGCACCATTGGCGGGCTGGAACAAGTGGGCGGCTTTGGCGGCAAGGCGGTAAAGCTGGCCGAGGGCGCGCTTTATTCAAATGACCCCGGCTTTTACAAAACCGAATTGGCCCGGGTGGCGGAAAACACCCCGGCCAGCGTGCAGGCGGCGGCGCGCAAATGGCTGGAACGCCCGGTATTTTCCCTCACCTATTCGCCCGGCGAGCGGACCGAGGGGGGCGAAAATCGCGGCGGCGCGGCGATACCCGATGGCGGCGCGGCTGCCGGGGGCGCAGATGGCATTGGCCCGGTTGCGCCCGCCAATTATCTGGCGGCGGATGCAGCGGCGGATGCGACCCGCCCCGGCCCGGCGGCGGCCAGTGCTGGTCCCGACCGTTCGTCCTTCCCGGCGGTGGGCGAATTAAAGGGATTGGACTTCCCTGACATTCAGCGCGCCAAGCTGAAAAACGGCATGGAGGTGGTGTTCGCGCGCCGTGCTGCGGTGCCGGTCGTCAATGTCGCGGTCAGTTTTGATGTCGGCCATGCCGCCGACCCCAAAAATGCGCTGGGCACCCAATCGCTGATGCTGCGGTTGATGGAGGAAGGCACGACCACCCGCAGCGCCGTGCAATTTGCCGAGGCGACCGAGCGGTTGGGGGCGAGCATTTCCGGCACGGCGACCAGCGATCAAACGGTGTTTTCACTGACCGCACTGAAACCCAATCTGGCTGCATCGCTGGGCCTGCTGGCCGATTATGTCCAGCGTCCGGCGCTCGCCGATGCCGATCTGGGCCGGGTGCGGGCGCAGCAATTGAACCGGATTCGCGGTGAATTGAACAATCCCAGTGCCATCGCCACCCGCACCTTGATGCCGATCATCTATGGCGAGGGCCATCCCTATGGCATTCCGCCATCGGGGCTGGGCGATGCGGCGGTGGTCGAGGCGGCGACGCGCGACCAGTTGGCGGCATTCCATCAGAGCTGGATTCGCCCCGACAAAGCCCGGATTTTTGTGGTTGGTGATACGGATTTGCGTACGCTTACCCGGCAATTGGACGCCAGTTTCGGTGCCTGGCGCGCCCCGAAAACTCCGGCCCCGGTCAAAAATTTTGCCGCCGCAATTCCGGCGCCAAAATCGCGCATCCTGCTGATCGACCGGCCAAAGGCCCCGCAATCGGTGGTCGTTGCCGCCAAGGTGCTGGACGTCAAGGGCACCGACAAGCTGGAGGTGCTGCGCGCCGCGAACGAGGTCTATGGCGGCAGCTTTTTGTCGCGGATCAACATGAACCTGCGCGAGGGCAAGGGCTGGTCCTATGGGGTGAACAGCCGGATCAGCGGCACCAATGACCGGGTGGCATTTGTGATCTCCGCGCCGGTTCAATCGGAACATACCGCCGAGTCGATCAGCGAATTGCGCCGGGAAATGACCGAATTTCTGGGCGACAAGGGCGTGACCGATGCCGAACGGGTGCGGACGGTGAACGGCAATGTCCGGGCGCTGCCCGGGCGGTTTGAAACGTCCGGCGCGGTGCTGAATGGTCTGCAAACCCTGTCCCGGCTGGGCCGCGCCGATGATTATTTCGAAACCCTGCCCGCCATTTACGCCGCCATGACCCCGGCGGCGATGGATACAGCGGCGCGGGCGGCATTTGACCCCGGCAATCTGGTCTATGTGGTGGTCGCCGATGCTGAAACCGTGAAACCACAGCTTGACGCGCTGGGCCTGCCAGTGGAAGTGGTGTCGGCAGCAGCCCCCGCTGCGGCCCGGTAACAACAATTTCGTGCAGACAGTGCAAACAGGAGAGTGACGATGGCAAATGTCGATGGTGCCTATGAATGTGTGACCAAATCGCCGATGGGCGACCAGAAATCGGTGCTGACTGTCAATGTCGATGGCGACAGTTTTTCGGGCAGCAACAAGGGCGCAATGGGCGCGCTGGACATTTATGATGGCAAGGTGGCGGGCAACACGCTGACCTGGAAAATGGACATGACCGTGCCGATGCCGATGACGCTGGAAGGCGAAGCGACGGTGGACGGCGACACCATCACCGGCACGATCAAGGCCGGAATGTTCGGGTCGATGGCGATGACTGGCATCCGCCAAAGCTGATTGCCGCGAGCGCCGCGTGCATCGGGGCCGGGGTCGCTGATCCCGGCCCTTTTGGTTTGGGCGCTGGCCGATGCGGCTGGATTAATCGCGCGGGGCGGCGTAACTGCGCGCAATGCCCGCAAACCCCGCCGCCTCGCTTGCCTCTCCGCCGCGCCGCAACCCCATGGGGCCACGCGAAACGGTGGCGATGATGGCGATGCTGATGGCGCTCAACGCCATTGCGATTGACACAATGCTGCCCGCCCTGCCGGTCATTGCCGCCGATATGCAGGTGGCGGCGGCGAACGACCGGCAATATGTCATTGCTGTCTATCTGGTGGGCATGGCGATTGGCTCGCTATTCTATGGCCCGCTGGCGGACCGCTTTGGGCGCAAGGCGGTGCTGCGCCCGGCGATTGCCGCCTATGTGCTGTTCGCGCTGGGCTGTGCCCTCGTGACGGATTTCGGCGTTTTTCTGGCGCTGCGGCTGGGGCACGGCGTGGCTGGCGGCGGGCTGGGCGTGGTGGTGGTGGCGATCATCCGCGATCTGTTCGTGGGTGATGCCATGGCCCGGCGGATGTCGCTGATTTTCATGATTTTCATGATTGTGCCGATATTGGCCCCGGCGCTGGGCGCGGGCATTTTGCTGGTGGCGGGGTGGCAGGTGATTTTCCTGCTGCTGGGCGCGCTGGGGCTGGCAATGCTGGCGTGGCTGCGCCGCCTGCCGGAAACGCTGGACCCGGCGGCCGTCCGCCCGCTGGCGTGGCGCAGCCTGGCCACCGGGGCCATCGCCGTGTCGCGCCACCGCCGCGCCGCTGGCTATATGCTGGGGTCTGGCGTCATGCAGGGCGCGCTATTTGGCTATCTGAACAGCAGTGAACAGATTATCGGCGATGTGTTCGACGCCCGGCCATGGTTTCCGCTGGTGTTTGCGCTGGTCGCACTGGGCATTGCGATTGCCAATTTTTCCAACAGCCGGATTGTCGAACGGTTCGGCGCGCGGCGGGTGTCGCAAACCGCGCTGTTTGCATTTCTGGCGCTGGGGGCGGCACAAATTGTCGCGTCCACCAGCGGGCGTGAGACGCTGGCGCTGTTTACCCTGTTGATGGCGCTGAATGTCGGGCTGATTGGCTTTATCGCATCGAACTTTGGCGCGATTGCGATGGAGGATTTTGGCGACATGGCCGGCATTGCCTCCTCCTATCAAAGCTTCGTCCGCACCCTGCTCGCCGCCGGGCTGGGCGCGGCGATTGGCCAGACGTTTGACGGCACCACCTTGCCGCTGGGCGTCGCCTTTCTGGCCTGTTCGATCGCCGGGCTGGCGCTGGTGCTGTGGGGCGAGCGCGGGCGGCTGTTCACCCGCCCCGGCACCGCCCGGCGCGGCGTGTTTTAGAGCGATTTCCAGTCAGATGGCATCATCTGACGGCTCGGAAATCGCGGCAA
>DAIUBZ010000097.1:0-6647 GCA_036846445.1 Sphingopyxis sp.
CCGATTTTGTCGAGGTTGCGCCCGCGCTGAAACCCCTCGCGGTCGGCCTCGACCAGCACGATCGACACGCCCTTCCACGCCGGTTGCACCTCGGTGTCGGTTTTCACGCACACCAGCACCAGATCGGCATTCTGGCCGTTGGTGATATAGGTTTTGCTGCCGTTGATGACATAATGATTGCCGTCCTTGCGGGCGGTGGTGCGAATGCCCTGCAAATCGCTGCCGGTGCCCGGTTCGGTCATGGCAATGGCGGTCACCACTTCGCCCGACACCATTTTGGGCAGCCAGTGGCGCTTTTGCTCCTCGCTGCCATAGGCGACCAGATAATTGACGACGATGTCGCTTTGCAGCGAAAAGCCGGTGGTTACCCGGCCATAATAGCTGCTTTCCTCGTCAACGATGGCGTTATAACCAAAATCGAGGCCCAGCCCGCCATATTCCTCTGGCACCGTCGGGCACAGCATCCCCAATTCGCCCGCCTTGGGCCACACCGATTTCGGGACCAGACCGGCCTCGCCCCATTTGGCGGCGTTGGGGGCGATTTCCGTTTCCAGAAATTGGCGGACGGTGCGCCGAAACGCCTCATGGTCCTCATTATAGGCGGTGCGGGGGATGACATCGAGTGACATGGCGGCGGCTCTCCAACAAACAAACTCTGCCGCTGCTTGTGCCTTTACGTTTACGTCCACGTCAAGCGGATATTGTGCCGATGCGCCGCAGTGTCGCCCTTTCGCTCCGCGGCAAAGACGTTAGAGGAGGGGCGATGACCGACACCCCCATCCCCCGGCCCATCCCCCGGCCCATCCCCCGGCCCATCCCCCGGCCCACCCCCCAGCCGCTTGGCGACGTCCGTGCTGACCTTGGCGAATCGCCGCGCTGGTCGGCGGCGGAGCAGTGCCTGTATTGGGTCGATATCAACGCCCCGGCGGTCCACCGGCTGGACCCGGCGAGCGGCGCGGCGGCGGTGCGGCGGCTGGACCAGCGGGTTGGCTGTGTCGCCCCGCGCGCGGGCGGCGGGCTGGCGCTGGCGCTGGAGGACGGGATTTGGCTGATGGACGCATGGGACGCGCCGCTCCGGCCGTTTGGCCCGCGCTTTCTGGCCGATCTGCCTGATTATCGCGGCAATGACGGCTGTGTCGATGCGGCGGGGCGCTGGTGGGTCGGCACGGTCGATATGGCCAAATCCAGCCATGATGCCGCGCTTTACCGGGTCGATGCGGATGGCAGCGTCAGCCGCCACCTTGGCGGGATGACCACCGCCAATGGCGCGGCGTTCAGCCCCGATGGCGGCACATTCTACCACGCCGACACGCCCACCCACAGCATTCGGGCGTTTGATTATGACGCCGCCACCGGCACGATCAGCGGCGAGCGGATTTTCCACCAATTCCCGCATGGCCATGGCCGCCCGGACGGCGCGGCGGTTGATGCCGATGGCTGTTTGTGGACCGCCCTGTTCGACGGCGGGCGGGTGGTGCGCCTGTCCCCGGCGGGCGACATCGTTGCCGAAGTGGTGCTGCCGGTCAGCCGCCCGACGATGATCGGCTTTGGCGGGCCGGATCTGACCACCGCCTTTGTGACCACCGCGCGCGCGGGGCTGACCGCTGCCGAATTGGCGGGCCAGCCGCTGGCCGGGGCGCTGCTCACCTTTCGGGTGGAGGTACCGGGGCTGATCGCGCCGCCGTTTGCAACATAGACCGGTGCTGGATTTGCGGTTGCAGAATTGTGTCAGCGCAGGTTAATCTCTGGCCAGCCACACCTCTCACCCATTTTGCCGGGCAGCCGTGCCCCGGACCATCAGGAGAAATTATGCCCCACCGTCTTGCCCGGACTGCCAGCCGGATTGCCACCGCCGCCGGAATCGCCGCCGCAGTCGCGGTCGCCGCCCCGGCCCATGCCGAAACCGCCGATACCGCCGGCGACGCACCCGCTGCCCCGGCGGCGGCGGTGCCGCTGGCGGCGGCCGCAACGGCCATGGCCCCTGCCACCAATCCGCTGACCGCCGCATGGACCGGTCCGTTTCAGGGGGTGCCGCCGTGGGACAAGCTGGATCCGGAATTGTTTCCCGCCGCCTTCACCCAGTTGATGGCCGAATATCAGGCAGAGATGGACGCGCTTCTGGCCAATCCGGCTGCGCCGACCTTTGCCAACACCTTTGTGCCCCTGCAACTGATGGGCGACACTGGCGACCGGGTGTTTCCGCTGTGGGGGGTGCAGAGCTCCAACCAGTCGAACCCGCGGGTGCGCGAAATTGATGCCGAGTGGAGCCCGAAAATCTCGGCCTTTTTTGCCGAACAATCGCTGCGCCCCGAATTGTTTGCGCGGGTCAAGGCGGTCTATGATGGCCGCGCCACCGCCGGGCTGACGCCGCAGCAGCTGCGGATTGTCGAGCGGCGCTATGACAGCATGGTCCGCAACGGCGCCAATCTGGACGCGGCGGGCAAGACCAAGCTGGTGGCGCTGACCAGCGAACTAGAGGGATTGTTCACGAAATTTTCGTCCAACCTGCTGGGCGACGAGGAAAGCTATCTCTTCATCACTGACCGGGCGGAATTGGCCGGGGTGCCCGATGCGCTCACTGCATCCTTTGCCCGCACCGCAGAGGCGCAGGGCAAGCCGGGGCAGTTTGCGATCAAGAACACCCGGTCATCGGCCCAGCCGACCATGCAATATGCCGACAACCGGGCCTTGCGGGAACAGGTGTGGCGGGCATTTGTGTCGCGCGGCGACAATGCCAATGCCAACAACAACAATGCGGTGGTGGTCGATATCTTGCGGCTGCGAGCCGAGCGCGCGGCCTTGCTGGGCTTTGCCAACCATGCCGAATTTCGCATGGCCGATACGATGGCCAAGGATCCGGCCATCGGCATGGACGTGATGAAGCGGGTGTGGACCCCCGCCGTCGCCCGGGTGAAGGAAGAGGTCGCCGATATGCAGGCGATTGCCGATGCCGAGGCGGCAGCGGGCAAGGGGCCGAAGCTGAGCATCGAGCCGTGGGATTATCGCTATTATGCCGAAAAGGTCCGCAAGGCGAAGTTTGACCTCGATGAGGCGGAGCTGAAACCCTATCTTCAGCTCGACAAATTGGTCGATGCCATGTTCTGGATGGCGGGTGAGCTTTATGACATGGGGTTCAAGGAAAATACCGGGACCATCCCGGTGTTCGACCCCAATGTCCGCACGTTCGAAGTGGTGAACCGCAAGAGCGGCGATCATATCGGGGTGTTTTACCTCGACAATTTTGCCCGCGACGGCAAGCGGTCGGGCGCGTGGATGACCACCTATCGCAGCCAGCAGCGGCTGGGCGGTGCCCGCAGCACGCTGGCGTCGAACAACAATAATTTCACCCAAGGCGCAGCGGGCACGTCCACCACCGTCAGCCTGGATGATGCCACCACCTTGTTCCATGAATTTGGCCACGGCATCCATTATCTGCTGCAAAATGTCGAATATCCGGCGCTGGCCGGGGTGCCGCGCGATTTTGTCGAATTGCCGGCGATGATTACCGAATATTGGCTGCTGACCCCGGAAATCCTGAACAAATATGCCGTTCATGTCGAAACCGGCGCGCCGATCCCCCAGGCGCTGGTGGACAAGGTGATGGCCAGCAGCAAGTTCAACCAGGGGTTTGACACGGTCGAGTTTCTGGCCAGCGGGCTGATGGACATGTATCTGCACACCGCCAAGGCACCGATCACCGATCTGGCGGCGGTCGAGCGCGACCTGCTGACCGAATTGGGTCTGCCGCGCGAGATTGTGATGCGCCACCGGCTGCCGCAATTTTCGCACCTGTTCAGCTCGGATGCTTATTCGGCGGGCTATTACAGCTATTTGTGGTCAGACGTGATGGCGGCGGACACCTGGGCGGCGTTCACCGACGCGGGCGGGCCGTGGGACCGGACCGTCGCCGACCGCTTCCGCAACATCCTGCTGTCCACCGGCAATGAAACCGACCGCGCGGAGGCGTATCGGGCGTTCCGTGGCCGCGACCCCGATGTCCGGGCCTTGCTGGTCAAACGGGGCTTTCCGGCCAACTGACCAATGGGCCACATGTGCATTTGACGGGGGCGACAGCAATGTCGCCCCCTTTGCCATGGCCACCCCTTGACTGCTATCGAAATGATATGATAATGATATCATATCAATATCAGATAGGGGATAGAGAATGGCGGTATCAGGGGAGTTTCGCGGGGCAAAGGCCCTCAACCGCAGCCAGGAAGTGGCGGCGGCGACGGCCAGCGGTTATGCCATGCTGTTGGTGCTGTTGCTGTTGCTGCTGTTTGGCGGCTGGCTGGTTGCGGCGGGCGTCGGCCTGCTGGGTGCGGGCCTGTGGTTCACTTTGCTGATCGTCACCGGGGTCGGTGTCCTGCTGGTTGCCTCCGGTTTTTACATGATCAATCCCAATGAAGCCGCCGCCATCCAATTGTTCGGCAGCTACAGCGGCACCGACCGGGCCGAGGGGCTGCGCTGGGTGCTGCCGTGGCTGACCCGCAAGAAAATCGCAGTGCGGGCCAACAATGTCATCAGCGAAAAGATCAAGGTGAATGACGCGCGGGGCAATCCCATTGAAATGGCGGCGCAGGTGGTGTGGCGGGTGACCGACACGGCGCAGGCGCTGTTTGATGTCGAGGATTATAAGGAATTTGTGCTGGCTCAGATCGAGGCAGCGGTGCGCGCCATTGGCTCGCGCTATCCCTATGACGATATCGAACATCATGAAATCACCCTGCGCGGCAACCATGACGAGGTGGGGGTGGAGTTGCGCGACGCGCTGATCGACCGGCTGGCGGTTGCGGGGATCACGGTGGACGAATGCGGCCTGACCCATCTGGCCTATGCCCCCGAAATTGCCGGGGCGATGCTGCGCCGCCAACAGGCAGAGGCGGTGATCGCGGCGCGCGCCAAGCTGGTAGAGGGCGCGGTGTCGATGGTCGAACTGGCGCTGGAGCAATTGTCGGCCAAAAATGTCGTCCATCTGGACGATGAGCGCAAGGCGGCGATGGTGTCCAATCTGATGGTGGTGCTGTGCAGCGAACAGGAAACGCATCCGGTGGTCAACGCCGGGTCGCTGTATTGACCCGGCGCCCATGGCGGAAAAAAAGGCCTTTGCCCTGCGGCTGGACCCGGGTTTGCATTCAGCGATCGCCGCGCAGGCGGCGGCGGAGCTGCGCAGCGTCAACGCCCAGATTGAACTGTTGCTGCGTGAGGCGCTGGCGCGGCGGGGCGTGAAGCCGGGCGGGGATAAGGCCGGGCGCGGGTGATTGACGGGCCTTGCCCCGGCGCGGTGCGGTCACTAAGGCACCGTCATGGAACCGTCACTCCCGCCTGGCGTTCTGATCGCGCCATCGATCCTGTCTGCTGACTTTGCCCGGCTGGGCGCAGAGGTTGCCGCGATTGAGGCCGCCGGGGCGGACTGGGTGCATATTGACGTGATGGACGGGCATTTTGTGCCCAACATCACCATCGGCCCGGCGGTGGTGCGCGCGCTGCGCCCGCACAGCCGCCTGCCCTTTGACGTGCATTTGATGATCGCGCCGGTTGACGCCTATCTGGACCAATTTGCCGCCGCCGGGGCCGATATCATCACCGTCCACCCCGAGGCCGGGCCGCACATTCACCGCACGGTTCAGCATATCAAGGGGCTGGGCAAACGGGCTGGAATTGCGCTGAACCCCGGCACCCCGGCCAAGGCGCTGGACTATCTGATTGACGAGATTGATCTGGTGCTGGTGATGAGCGTCAACCCCGGCTTTGGCGGCCAGAAATTCATCACCAGCCAACTCAGCAAAATCGCGGCGGTGCGGCGGATGATCGCCGCGTCGGGCCGCGATATCCGGCTTCAGGTTGACGGCGGCATTGACCGCACCACCGCGCCGCTGGCGATTGCGGCGGGCGCTGATGTTCTGGTGGCGGGCACCGCCACTTTTGCGGGCGGCGCTGGGGAATATGCCGCCAATATCGCCGCGCTAAGGGCCGGCGGGGGCGCTGGCGGCGGCGATGGCGGTTAGGTCCGCCCCGCTTGCTGCGGCCAGACCGCAGGACGCGCCCGCGCCGGTTGCGGCGGCGGCGACGCATATCGAGCCGACCGAGGGCACGGACAGCGCCAACAGCGCCGACAGCATCGACGCCGGGCGGCGGCTGATCCGGCTGGCCCCGGACAAGGGGCTGTCGCTGACCGACCGGCTGGCCAATCATCTCACCCGGCTGATGTGGCGCACCCCGCTCTATGCGCTGCGGCTGGAGGGGCGGTTTCCGCTCCGGCTGCTGGGCACGCCGGCGGATCCGCTGCCCGGTGATGCGGCGGCGGGGCGGGCGCTGCGGGCCGGGCGGATTGGCTTTCGCGGGCTGGTCCAGCCGGTGGCGACGCTGGATTTTGCCGCGCTCGACCAACCGGCGGCGTTTGCGGATTATCTGCACCGCTTTGGCTGGCTGCGCGATCTGGCGGTCAGCGGCGCGCGGGCGGACGGCGCACCCGTGGCAGAGGATATTGTCCGCAAATGGCTGGCGGTCCACCGTGATGTGGTCAGCGTGCCGGCGTGGCGCCCGGACAATAGCGCGTGGCGGATATTGGCGTGGATGGCGCATGCGCCGTTGATCCTGTCGTCGAGCGATCTGGTCTATCGCTCGGCGGTGCTGAATCATATTGC
>DAIUBZ010000098.1:0-6520 GCA_036846445.1 Sphingopyxis sp.
GGCGGGCGCGGATCATCTCGGCATCGCCCGGTCCCACCCATGCGGCGGGCAGGCCGCGCTCGCGATATTCGCCCGCGATGATCTGCACCAATGCCGAAATATCGACCAGCTCTGCCGCCTCGCTATCATCGCCATCGCTGCCCTGCGCCACGGCCAAGATATCATTCAGCATGGCTGCCATATCCGCGATCGTGTCCGCCATTTTGGCCCGCAGCACCGGATCGGCCACTTGCTCGGCCCGCACCCGCAAACTGGCCAGCGGGGTGCGCAGATCATGACCCACCGCGCCCAGCATCTGATCCTTGTCGGCCAGCATCGCGGTCATGGCGGTCTGATACTGACCGAATGCGGCCATCAAATCACTGACGTCGGCAGGCCCGCGCGGGGTCAGCGCCGGGATCACGCCGCCCGCCGAAGCCTGTCGAACGGCGGCGGTCAGCTCGCCCAGCGGCCGCGCGACGCGCCGGGCGATCAGCAGGATCGGCACCAGCAAAATCGCATAGAGCAACAGCGTCTGGCCAACCGTCACCAGCACCAGCCAGCGGCCCGGCTGGGCGCGGCGGCCGGTGATGCTGATCCACACCCGGCCGTCAAAGGCATCGACCCGGGCGGCGGCGCGGGCATGGCGATCGCCGCGATCTGACCCGCGCGGCGCGGGCAGGTCCCACGCCCGGATCTGGGCATAATCATATCCCGCATCGGCCAACAGCACCGTCACTTGGGCGGCCAGCCGGGGGGCCGGGACCGCGCCTGGCGGCAGCGGCAGCGGCGTTGCCGCGATCACCACCCCCCGGCGCGGGGGAGGGAACTGGCCGGAGGTGCCCAGCCGGGCCATGCGTTCGGAATTGCGGGCAATGCGCGCCGCGATCACCCCGGCGGTTTGCGCCACCGCCTGTTGCTGCTGGCCCCGCGACACCAGCGCCAGCGATGCGGCCTGCCCCGCGAGCAGCGTCAGCGCCAGCGCCACGGTCAATTGGCCGACCAGATTGCGCGGCCACAGCCGGATCATGGCCCGCCGTCCCGCCGCACATCCGCCGCCAGTTGATAGCCGCCGCCCCAGACGGTCTGCACCAGCCGCGTATCGCCGGGCGCGCTTTCCAGCTTGCGGCGCAAGCGGCTGACCAGATTGTCGATTGCCCGGTCAAACATGTCGGCATCGCGCCCGCGCACGATGTCCAGCAACCGGTCGCGGCTCAGGATCTGGCGCGGGTGGCGGACCAGTGCCTCCAACAGCCGATATTCGCCATTGGGCAGCGCAATCATGCGGCCATCATTGTGGCACAGCATATGGTCGGCGGTGCGCAGGCTCCATTCGCCAAAGCGCCAGACCGGCAGGCCGGGCCCGGCCACGCCATCCGCCCGGTTGGCCCGGCGCAGCACAGTGCGGATGCGGGCAACCAGTTCGCGGGGGTCAAAGGGTTTGCCAACATAGTCATCCGCGCCGATTTCCAGCCCGGCAATGCGGTGATGCGCCTCGGCCTTGGCGGTCAGCAGGATCAGCGGCACGCCGCTGGTGGCACGGATATGGCGGGTCAGCGCCAGGCCGTCCTCGCCCGGCATCATGATATCGCACAGAATCAAATCGAACGCCGCCTCGGCCAGCGCCCGGCGGGCGGCGGCGGCATCGGCGGCAGTGGTGACTGCAAAACCCTGTGACACCAGATATTCGGCCAGCGGCTCGCGGATCGAGGCGGCATCGTCGATCAACAGCAGGCGGGAAAATTGTGGCGGGATGGCCGAAGATGGCGGGTGCGGTGATGGCATGGTCGATCCTTCATGCCATGGCGAGGCCCCGGCTGTCATCTGCGAAGGCCGGCGGCATCAGGTGCAAAAATGGTGGGCGGCACAGCGGCGCACCGCTTCGCCGCCCACCCAGCCCGGCTCAGTTGACGGCAGGGGCAGCGCCGTCCTTCGCCATCCCTTGGCGGCGGGCCATCCGTTCGGCGCGGGCGGCGCGGCGTTCGGCGGCGGTGACCACCCCGTCCTTGTCCGCGTCCAGCCGGTCGAACATGGTCATGGCCCGGGCGACATAGGCATCTTTGGTCATGGGGACGGCATCGGCCCGGTCCCGCTGGGCACGGCGTTCTTTGCCGCGCTTGGCCATGGCTTCGGCCAGTTTTTCGCGGGCGTTGCTGCGGGCGGCGGCCTGTTCAGCGGCATCCACGCTGCCGTCGCCATTGGCATCCATCCGGGCAAAGCGCGCCTCGGCCATGCGCTGGGCGTCGGCGCGGGTCATGGTGCGGTCACCCATCATGCCGCCCGCCGGAGGGGCCGCAATTGCGGTGGCGGTCATCGCCAGAAAGGCACCGGAAAGAAGTGCAGTTTTCGTCAACATCAGCTTGGCTCCAACTCATCGCTCGCGGGGACCAATCCCCGCGCCGCTGCGCCGTGATTAGGCCGAAACTGTCGCAGCGATATGCCAGATTTGTCGCGAAATTGTCGCGCACCGCTACGGCTGAGCGGGGTTCGCCCGGTTCCACCGCACCGATGCCCAAAATGCCAGCCCGATCAGCACCGCGCCGATCAGCCCAGTGATCACTTCGGGGATATGGGCAAAGCTATTCACGAACATGATCGTGGCCAGCGCCAGAATTGCATAAAATGCACCATGTTCCAGATAGCGATATTGCGACAAAGTCCCCTGTTCCACCAGATAGATGGTCATCGACCGCACGAACATAGCACCGATGCCCAGCCCGATGGCGATGACAAACAAATTGTTGGACACGGCAAAGGCGCCAATCACCCCGTCGAACGAAAAGCTGGCGTCCAGCACTTCCAGATATAAAAATGCGCCCAGCCCGCCCTTGGCGACTTCGCCGGGGGCGGGGGCCGGGGCTTTGAGCAATTGGCTGACGATCTGGACCGCGACAAAGGTCAGGATGCCGCCCACCGCCGCAGTCAAAAAGGCGAAGGCATCCGCATCGGCCAGCAGCAGCGAGGTGAGATAGGCGGCCAGCAGCACCAGCGCGATGGCAATCGCCTCAATATCCGCCAGCTTGGCCAGCGGGCGTTCGATGGCGGCGATCCAGTCGACATCCTTTTCCGAATTGAAGAAATAATTGAGGCCGACCAGCCCCAGAAACGCACCGCCAAAGCCCATCAGCGGGATGTGCGCCCCGGTCATGATCCGCTGATATTCCTCAGGATCGGCGGCGGCCAGCCGCACTGCCTCAACCGGACCGACGCTGGCGGCGATCATCACGATAATCAGCGGAAAGACGATCCGCATCCCGAACACTGCAATCAAAATGCCCCAGGTCAGAAAGCGGCGTTGCCACACCGGGTCCATATCCTTCAGCACCGATGCGTTGACCGCCGCATTGTCGAACGACAGCGACACCTCCAGCACCGCCAGCACCGCGCAAATCCACAATATGCCCAGCATTCCGGCCCAAGTGCCGGTCAGCACCCAGCCATAATAGCCGCCGAGCGCCAGTGCGATGGCGGCAAACAGCAACGATCCCCAAAAATGTTTCAGCATGGCGCGCATGTCCCCGGGCGGCAAAACGGGGAGCACGCACCCGCGCCCCCCGTTCATTTCATTGCCTGCGGCTATGCGGCGGCAATCGCTGGATGCCAATTAAAAATTGGAGCGAACAGTGATTACCGCACCCGGCCCCGCCGGATCAGGTTGACAATCGCCAGCAAGACCACCGCCCCCAAAAATGAGGTCAGCAGCGTCATGGGATCAAAGGCATTGTCGCGCAGCCGCCCGCCGCCCAGAAAGCCGCCAAACAGAAACCGGCCCAGGATGGATCCGACCACGCCAACGATGATGTTGAGGAAAATCCCCTGCTGTGCGTCGGTACGCATGACAATGCTGGCCAGCCAGCCCATCACGCCGCCCATCACCAGTGCGATAATGAACCCAATCATCTGCGATCCTCCATTTTGCCGGCGTTGTTCGGCAATCCTAGTGGCACGGTGCCGAAACGCAACGCTTTACCCGCCGCGCGCGCCCAGATCGCCGCGGCCGACGGTGCCGCCCGCCATTGCCAGCATCCGGTCCAGACTGCCGCGCGCCGCTAGCCGCAATTCCTCGTCCAGCTCAATTCGCGGCTGAAGATCGCGCAGCGCCAGATAGAGTTTTTCCATCGTGTTGAGTGCCATATAGGGACAGATATTGCAGTTGCAGTTGCCGTCCGCCCCCGGCGCGCCGATGAAGCGCTTGTCCGGCATCGCCTTTTCCATCTGGTGAATGATGTGCGGTTCGGTGGCAACGATCAGCGTGTCGCTGTCCGTCACCTTTGCGAAATTCAAGATGCCGCTGGTGGACCCGACATAATCGGCATGGTCGATGATGTGCGGCGGGCATTCGGGGTGGGCGGCCACCGGCGCGCCGGGATGCTGGGCCTTCAGCTTGAGCAATTCGGTCTCGCTAAACGCCTCATGAACAATACATACGCCGGGCCACAACAGCATATCGCGCCCGAATTTGCGGTTCAAATAGCCGCCCAAATGCCGGTCGGGACCAAAGATGATTTTCTGCTCGGGCGGAATCTGAGCGATGATCGCCTCCGCCGATGAGCTGGTGACGATGATGTCCGACAGTGCCTTCACGGCGGCGGAGCAATTGATATAGGTCAGGGCGATATGGTCCGGGTGCGCCTCGCGGAACCGTTTGAACTGGGTGGGGGGGCAACTGTCCTCCAGGCTGCATCCGGCGTCCATATCCGGCAACACCACGATTTTGTCGGGCGAGAGGATTTTGGCGGTTTCCGCCATGAACTTCACCCCGCAAAAGGCGATGACATCGGCATCGGTCGCCGCCGCCTTGCGCGACAATTCCAGGCTGTCGCCGACAAAGTCGCTGATGTCCTGAATCTCCGGGCGTTGATAATAATGGCCCAGCACCACGGCATTGCGTTCACGCTTCAGCCGGTTGATTTCGGCCACCAGGTCAAGCCCCGCCAGATTGGCGCGAAGGGGTGCAGTCATATCATGTCTCCTTGCCCGCACAAATGCCCCCGGCGGCCACGCCGTGCAAGCCGATGGCGGTGATTATTTTTCCCAGCGCGGCGCGATGCGCGCCGGGTCTATTTGTCAAAGCGCGGCGCGATGCGCGCCTCGATCCCGGCAGCGGCGAGCGGCAGGGCGAAATTGGCGCGGACCGCCTGGATTGCCGCCTGCTCCGCCAGCCGCATGATTGCCGCACCCTGGGCCTGCTGCGCAATTTCGGCGCTGGCGGCGGCCCAATTTGCCGCATCCAGCTGCGCCTCGGCATCACTGACCGCCATCACCAGCCGTCCGTCCCGATATTCGACTGCGCGGGCCGGATCGAGCGCCGGGGCGGACGGACGCAGCGGCGGCAAGGTCACGGTCAAGATGGCGGTATCGGCATCCCACGCCAGATCCTCGGCGCGCAAAGCGGCCATATCCAGTTCATAGCGCACGATGCCCGGCACGATCAGCGTCTTTTGCGCGGTCAGGCCCAGCCGCTTTACCCGGCTGGTCGGATCGGCCACAAAGCTGGCGGCGAACGGCACCAGCTTGTTCTGGTTGTTCAGTGCGGTCAGGCTGGCGGCAACGATGGTGGTGGGGGCGGGCGGGGCGAGGGCAGCGCGCCATTGCCCGACCGCCAAGCCAAGCGCCGCCGCCGCGAGCGCCAGCACCAGCAGCGCCAGCCCCCACCCGCGCCATTGCGCCATGCGGCGGGCAGCGGGGTCGATCATCGGATCAGCGTCCATTGCTCGGTATCTCCATCCGGCGCAGCCACGATGCCGCGCCGCGCCATGTCCAGCAAATGGGCCAGCACACTGCGCCCCGCCGCACCGTGCAGCCGGGGGTCCAGCCCGCGATACATGACGGCAACCAGCGCCGGGACCGCGCGCGGGCCAAAGCCCAGTTGCCGGACAATCTGGGCCTCGCGGCTTTTGCGGTGGCCCAGCATCCCGCGCACCAATTGCTGGGGATTGGTCACCGCCGGGCCGTGGGCGGGATAATAAACCCGGTCACAGCGCGCCTGTAACTTCCCCAGACTGGCCATATAATCGGCCATATCGCCGTCCGGCGGGCTGACCACCGTGGTGGACCATGCCATGACATGGTCGCCGGTGAACAGCGCGCCGGTTTGTTCCAGCGCGAAGCACAGATGGTTGGAGGTGTGGCCAGGGGTCGCCACCGCAGTCAGCGTCCAGTCCGCGCCGGCCACCGTGTCGCCATCGGCCAGCACCTGGTCGGGCGCATAATCGGGGTCAAAAGCGCTGTCGGCGCGCGGGCCGTGATCGGTCAGAACCAGCGGCGCACAGCCAATCACCGGCGCGCCGGTCGCCGCGCGCAGCGGGGCCGCCGCCGGGCTGTGGTCGCGGTGGGTGTGGGTGCACAGGATCGCCGTCACCCGGGCATCACCGACCGCCCGCAGGATCGCCGCGACATGGCCAGTGCCATCGGCATCGGCGGGGTCGCCAACCGACGCACCGCTGCCGGTCGGGCCGGGGTCGATCACGGCAATGTCATCGCCGCCGCCCACCAGCCAGGTCTGGGTGCCGGTGAAGGTGTAGGGCGAGGCATTGGGGGC
>DAIUBZ010000099.1:0-6517 GCA_036846445.1 Sphingopyxis sp.
GTATTTGAAGGCCAAATATGGCAATTTCGGCCAGTTCTATACGGCAAGTATGCTGGAAATGGGCTTGATCGACAGCGCCTCTGCTCGAGTTTATGCCGTAAGCAGCACAGCTGGAAAAGCACTCGCCCTTGCAGTTCAGGAAGAGCACCCGGAGGCCTGCGCCCTCCTCCTAAAATCTGTAAAGGCAGGCCGAATCTCACGGTCGGATTGCGAGACGATTTCCGCGGCTCTCCACCCATCCTACCTCGATCCGTCCAGTCACGAAGCGCGGTTGCTCAAGCAGTTTCTGCAAGGCGGTCGAGCCGATGATCCCACTGCCGAAGCAAGGCGAATTTCGCTTCGAAATTTGTTGACTGTTGTTTCGGATTCGAAAGGCGAATTTGACCTGCGCCGGGAACTGTATGTCCAATCGGGAAGTCTTGCCGTCCCGTCACACGGCGTTGAAAATTTGACGCGATGGCGCGCATATTTTCTGAACGAGTTTTGTCATATCGCTCTTGAAGTATGGCTCAATGCTATGGTTGGTGTGTCCAACCAGGTCGCCGAACCAACGACGGTTGAAGCACTGGCAGCTAGCCTCGCAACGCTCGCGGTCAGCGATGCCAATACCTCGACGGAGAGCCTCGCTGCGAGCATGGCCTTGAATAGCCGCGGGGAAGAACATGATCTGGGCGCAGAGTTGCTTGCGGCGGCATCGGTCAAAAGGATGCCCGAGACATCGGCCGTCACGGGCAGCACCCAGCTTATCCTCTCGCTTTGGCATCGGTGGAGAGAAGCGACGCAGGTTCGTGACGAGTTGCACCAAGAAACCGTGGAGGGAAGATCAGTCGAAGGAGTTTTCAGGTTTCTCGACCTCAACTCCGCTGAAAATGCCCGGCTCACAGTGGCAAAGCTAATCAAGAAGTTCGTGGTATCGAACCATCTGACGATTGCTGGTCAGAAGTTGGCGACCGGAGGGCGCTTCACCTATCGGTTCACGCTTGACGACGGATGCCTGGTGGATGGCGAGTTTGGCGAATATACCTATACCCAGCCCAGAATAGCGAATTTGCTGACGTTCGCGCGCGATGCCCATTTAGTTGATGAAGAATCGGGGGTGATTACCGCCGCAGGCGCGGAATTCCTCAATGCCGCATAGCCTCTTCGATGACTTCAAGGAGGGCGGGTTTCACAGTTCAATCCTGTCAACTTTCAGCGTCGATCCAGCCTTTTACGATGCGAGCCTTCAACTCAGGCTACGTGGACTCGGCTGCCAAAATAACTTGTTGCTGGCGGATGCGGCGATGCTGGAGCAGTCGCTGGAGGCGATCCCGGACGCCTTTGCAAACGCTGGTCGGAAATATCTCATTGTCCCCGTTACGACAGCTTCGTGCTTCCATCCCAAATTAGCCCTGCGGTATGGCAAGGCAAAAGCCAGACTGATTGTCGGGTCCGCAAACGTAACGTCGGCAGGGTGGGCAGGCAATTTGGAGCTTGTGTCAACCCTGTCATGGCAGGCACGAGACGCGGACGAAGACAGCGAAGTTCATCGAACGCTTTTCATCAGGGCGCACCAATGGATGTCGGCGTTGATCGCGCCCACCGGTGACAACAAGGCAGCGTATAAGCTTGAGCTAATACGCAGCCAGTCGCCTTGGATTGACGATAACGGACTGGAGCGAGACGGCCCATTCAATCTGTCGGACGGATCTCAAATTGATCTGTTGCTGTCGGACCCGGCGAACGCAAACGGGCTCGCCGACAGGATGCTAAAGTTGGTCGATGAGCCTGTTGAGCGGTTAACGATCATCTCCCCATATTGGGATGACCAACTTTCTGCACTGAAGCGTCTGAATGCCGCAGTCGGTGATCCAGACCTGCGCATTTTTCTATCGCAGAACGCACGCAACCCGTCTCGATCATCGACATTTCCGATTGCCGCCATTGGCAAGCTGGCGTTAAAATTTCATCCGATCGGCTCGGGCGACGAAAGCTCCGACCGTTTTCTTCATGCCAAGATGTTCCTTTTTCACGGCAGCGACCACGATTTCCTGTTCATAGGCAGCGCGAATTGCACTGTCGCTGCTCTGGGTGCGCCGGGCAAAGCGGGGACAAATCACGAATGCCTGCTTTACAGAAGGCTCCCGCGTGGATCTGTGAAGAAGGATTTGAAGCTCTCCTACAAATCCAAGATCGCAGTTGCCGACATTGCGGTTCCCCCGGACAAATCTGAAACGGCGTCCGACACAACCACCTTTATGGCGGGGGCCATTGAGCGTCGTGCGACACGACTGATCTGGTCGCCCGTTCCAAATTTTACGGACGCTGTGGTGTCAATAAAAGTGGACGATGTGCATTTTCCCCTGGCGCAACGTGCTGATGGACTATGGATCGCCGACATAAGCGATATGAAACTCGGTTCAAATATTGCACGCATTTGCCTTGCCGACGGCAGGAACAGTCGGCCAATAATCATCGCTAATCCCGAAGAGCTGATGCGGTTTGCGCCATTTCCGGTTGCCGACTCCATCCGAAAGAAGCTTGATGCGGTCCTCAATGGAGACGCCGACCTGATCGGCCTCGCGAAAGACATTCACCTTTTGCTGGAGGATGATGCCAAGATCGGGCCAGCTTTGGAACGAATCCGCTCTGTTGGCGGACACGGCACAACTCCCGGTATTGCAGGACGGGATTTCGCTACTCCCGAAGAGTTCAGGAAGGCGCTCAACCTCCGCGTCAGCATGAAGTCGGCTGGTTTGGCCCATGGAGACAATCCGGCACTTCAAGCGCTTCTCCAGATCGTCCTGCGCGGGATGGTCAATGTCGAGACCGTCGAAAGGCTTGATGCCGAGGACGCAGCCAAAGCGAAAGGTCACGACGTTGGCGAGGATCAGGATGATGTTGGGCAATCAGACGAAATCGCAGTGCCGCACGTTACGTTATCCATTGCGGATATGGAGCCGCAGGTTGTTACCGGCAGCGAGTTTGATCGCAATCAAGCCGCGCTATGGCGTGGAATTGGGAAGTTCCAGGATTTCTTGGGGCGAGCGAAGGATTCGAACGAGGCGATCGATCTAAATTTTGTCACCCGATCACTGTTTATGCTTTACCTGATGCTCCACGGCTGCACCAAGCGATACAAGACCGAAGATGGCGAGGAATCAGTTCTTATCCCGTTCACTGGGGGGGCGGGTGAGGATTTTCAAAACAGCTTTCTCTTCGTTGCCGCTCAATCAATCGCAGCGATTTGGGGACCAAATTTTGCTCGAAGCCTGATTAGCCGACTGAAATTCACCGCCGACGGTGACACGCTTCCGATCCAGATCACCACACTGACGATTATTTCTCGCTGGGTGCTGGCGGCCATCCTGTCAGAGGTTCGCGGTGCGAAGGCTCATAAGTCACTTCGCGATATTCTTGAAAAACAAGTTCCGGGCCTTTTTTCCGCGACCAAGGTGTTTCCTGATTTGAGCCAAGAGGATCTGTTTGCGACCATCAGGCAGATGGAAGCGAACATGGGAATGAATGTGGATCAGGGTGCCAGAATCAGAAATATGCTCGGTGAACTCGGACGGGATTTGCAGGCGGACGCAACCCCCAAAATTGCCCGAATATCGGAATGACACGATAGGCCTATCGGTGCCTGGATCTCTTTACGCCATTGACCAAAAATTTTGAGAAAACGGCTGTCTCAAGTCGCCGACATTCGAGGTGAACCGCAAAAAATTCTACACAGTTCCTACACAGGTCAAAAGCGGTCTATTTGTATCAATTATATCAGTGACTTGCAAGTCACCGATATAATGGTCGGGGAGACAGGATTCGAACCTGCGACCCTCTGCTCCCAAAGCAGATGCGCTACCAGGCTGCGCTACTCCCCGACGCGCGGGCTTTAGCAGTTTTGCGGCCCCTGTCTATCCCCGGCGGCGGCTGGGGGTGGTGGGCCCGGAGGGACTCGAACCCCCAACCTGGCCGTTATGAGCGGCTTGCTCTACCATTGAGCTACAGGCCCGATCGCTGGGGCGTTAGCGGACGGGCGCGGCGCTTGGCAAGCGCGTTGCCGCGCTGCGGGATGCGGCATGGGCGGCGCGGGCGACCACATCATCCAGCGTGCCAGCCGCAAAGCCGCGCCGGGCAAGGTGGGCCAGCACCACATCCCACCACAGATAGAAGTTTCGCAAATCCAGATTGCTGCGCACATAGGGGGTATTGCCGGGGCTGAGCGAGGGCGAATGGAATGACAGGGTCAAGACCGGCAGGCCCAGCGCTGCCGCCGCGTCAATTGCCGCACAGGCCCGGGCGGCCGGCACCCCCTCTGGGGTCAGCGCGGTGCGTTCCAGCAGCCGCGTCCGCGCCAATGGGCCAAGCAGCCACGGCGAGGCCCGGGCCAGCGGATGATAGAGCCGCCGCCCCAGCCGTCCCATCCCACCGGTGAAAATGGTGCTGAGCGGCAGTTCGATCAGCTCACCATCATCGCCGCCATCATCGCCGCCAACGCCGCCCCCCACCCGCCATGGCCATGGCGGCATCGCCCGGAAGTCGGGGCCACCGGCGGCGCGATAATCAAAGCCGCTGCGCACCGATGTGTCAAAGTCATAGCCTAGCTGGCGCAGCGCGGCGTGGGTTGCCGGACCGACGCCATAGCGCCCGGCGCGGTAAATGCGCGGGGAGCGCCCAAAATATTTGGTGATGGCATGGGTGAGCGCCGCCAATTTCGCGGCCTCAAGCTCTGGAGGCAAATTGCCCGCAAAGCTGTTGGACCGGCTCACCTCCTCGGTGTGGGGCGGGGTGACCCATGGATGCAATTGGGCCCCGATTTCCGCGCCGCCCCCTTCGGCTGCGGCCAGCAGCCGCTCCCGCGCGGCGGGATCGTGGACGACTGGCCAATCTGCAAGGTAAATCGGGCGCACCTGTCGGCTGCGAAAAAAATGCTGGGCCGCGTCCAGCGCCTTTACCGAATCCAGCCGATAGCCGGTGCGTGAAAAGGGCGCGTTCCAGTCGAAATCCTCCTCGGTATCGACCGTGACCAGATAGATCGGCGGCTGATCTGTACCAAAGCGCAACCGCGCCGCCGCCCGCGGCGGGGTCAGGAGCGTCATCTTGGCCCGGGCGGAGTCGCAGCCATCGGCAATCACCTCCCCCAAATCCGCTTGGCTGGTCCCGCCCACCGGCCCAGCGGCAGCAGCGGGTCAGTTCCGGTCGCTGTCGCCGCCGCCCGCCGTCTCCGCACCGGCCAGCGCGGCCCCGTTGCCGCTGTCCCGGTCAATGCCGGAGCCGATGGTCAAGGTCAAGGCATTGGCCCCGATTGCCAGATCGCCGCCGCTGGCCCGGGCCAGATTGGCCACCAGCCGCAGCGAAAAGCCCAGCCCCAGATGCGCCGCCCCCGGTGCTTCACCCGCCGGGGTGAAGCCGGGGTCGAGCAATTCAGCAGCAGCGGCGTGGCGGATTGCCGCAGGCCGGTTCAGCCGCAGCCGCACCAGCCCGGCCGCGGCCTCGTCACGGCCCAGCAATTGCCCGACCAGCGGCTCGCCATCGCCCGTCACATCGGTCAGCGCGGTCAGCAGCCGCCCGATCATCCGCTGGACATGGGCCCGCTCGACCCCGACCATGAAATCATTGCCCACCCGGCTGATGGTCAGGCCGATGCCACGATCCTGGTGCAGCGCGCGCAAATCGCCCTCCACCAATGCCACCACCAGATTGGCATCATCCACCCCGGCGGCGGGCGGCACGCTGTGGGCGGCGGGCCGCATCGACACATCGATATCGTCAATCAAATCCTGCAACCGCGCGGCGTCGCTGACAATATCATCGGCCATGTCGCGATAATGGCGCGCGACCGGGCCAAAGATTTGCGCGGCAATGATCTGGGCAAAGCCCGACACTGCGTTCAGCGGCGAGCGCAGTTCGTGGACCAGTTGCCGGATGGCATCGCCGCCGCCGCTGGCCGCACCGCCCGGTGCCGGGTTGCCCTCAGCAGCGGTGGCGACAGGATAGGCCGCCTCCGCCACCGACGGCTGCCGGGCCATGCCGTCATAGCCCAGAAATTGCCCGCTGGCGGCATCGAAGCGCGGCGTGGCGGAAATCCGCCAGTCTGCGCTCATGTCTGTCGTTGCCAAGGTCAGCCGCGCGTTGACGATTGGCCGGCGTTGACGAAATGCGCCGGCGGCGGCGGCATCAACGCCAATCTGGCCGGTCGCCGCCGGGTCGCCCAGCGACAGACCGATCACGGCCGCCCGGGCAGGGAAATCGGTGGCGGCGATCACCCCGTCGCCGCCGGTGGAGAAATGGAAATCGGCGCGGCGCGGCAGGGGCGCGGCTGGTCCGGTCCCCGGGGCGCGCTGTGCGGCGCGGCGGGCCTGATAATCCTCGATCCGGCGCACCAATTCGCCAATCTGACTGGTCGCGGCGGCCACGCCGGGCGCGTCGTCGGCCATCGGCGCCGCTGGGTCAGCCTCCGGCCCTTCCAACGCCGCGCCGCTTCTCAGTGGCGCGGCAATCCCCAACGGCGCGCCACTTCCCAGTGGCGCGGCAATAC
>DAIUBZ010000100.1:0-6492 GCA_036846445.1 Sphingopyxis sp.
ATGTGACGACCAAGGCGGCAACGAAAAAGGGATCGTTGATGGGCAAGATCGGCGGCTTGTCCAGCATGTTGTCCAAGAAAAAGGTCAGCCAGTAACCGGCGGCGGGGGCCAGTCCCTCGCCCCGAAGCTGGCGCGCCGCACCCATCTGCACAGCAAAGGCACGCAGCCATGAATATGCCCGTCCTGATCGCCATTATGGCAACCTTCCTTGGCCTCGTCATGCTCGGCCTGGCGCTGGCCGGGCCATCGACCGGCAAGGCCAAGACCCGCCGGATGGCGGCAATGAAGGACCGCCACGCCCAATCCACCGAAGCGGTGGTTGCCGCGCAAATGCGCAAGACGATCATGTCGGCGCGCGGCGCGGGCCTGATGAATATCTCCGCCCTGATGCCCCGGCGCGAGGTTCTGCAATTGCGGCTGAAGCGGACCGGCAAGCCGATGAGCGTGTCCAATTACATGTTTGTGATGATGGGGCTGTTCGTTGGCGTCGGCGGCCTGTTGCTGCTGCTGGGCGCGCCATTTCTGCTCGCGGTGCTGGTCGGCGCGGCGGTGGGCATGGGCCTGCCCCATATGGCGGTCAGCCGCTTGATCGCCAAGCGGGTCAAAAAGTTCAACGATCGCTTTCCCGATGCCATCGACCTGTTGGTGCGCGGTCTGCGGTCGGGCTTGCCGGTGACCGAGACGTTCAATGTGGTCAGCCATGAATTGCCCGGCCCGCTGGGCGATGAGTTCAAAGGCATTTGCGAGCGGATCCGGATCGGCAAGTCGATGGACGCGGCGCTCCAGGAAACGGCAGACAACATCGGTACGCCGGAGTTTCAGTTTTTCTGCATCACCAACGCCATCCAGCGCGAAACCGGCGGCAATCTGGCCGAAACATTGGGCAATTTGTCGGATGTGCTGCGCAAGCGTGCGCAGATGAAACTGAAAATCCGGGCGATGTCGTCGGAAGCCAAGGCATCGGCCTATATCGTCGGCGCGCTGCCCTTCTTTGTGTTCGGGATCGTGTGGATGATGAATCCGGCCTATCTGATCGGATTTTTCACCGAGGAACGGTTGATGATCGCCGGCATCGTCGGCCTGGTGTGGATGGGCATCGGGGTTGCGATCATGGCCAAAATGATCAGCTTTGAAATTTGACGAAGGACCAGCGGCGATGATCCCCACCTTGCTATCCGCCAATTTTGGTGTGGCCACCGGGCCGACGCTGATGGGCATCGACGTGGTGCTGGTCGCGTCGATCCTGGCCGCCGCCGGGGTATTGGCGGTAATGGCGGCGATTTACGGTGCGGTCACGGTGCGCAACCCGATGGCCAAGCGGGTCAAGGCGCTCAATGACCGGCGGGAACAGCTCAAAGCGGGCATTACCGCGTCCACCACCAAGCGGCGGGCCAAGCTGGTTCAGAAAAATGAAACCGCCGACTGGATGCGCGGCGTGCTGTCCAAGCTTCAGGTGCTTCAGGATACGCAGGTCAAGGATGTCCAGCAAAAGCTGGCACAAGCGGGTATCCGGTCAAAGGACCTGGCGGTCACCGTCATTTTTGCCCGCATGATCCTGCCGATCCTGCTGGGCGGCCTGGTCGGCTTTGTCATGTATGCCACCGACATTTACCCCGACCTCACCCCCACCAAACGGTCGGGCGCGACGATGATTGCCCTGTTGCTGGGCTATAAGGGCCCGGATTTCTGGGTTCAGAACAAGATGAGCAAGCGCACCGACGCCATTCGCAAGGGGCTGCCCGACGCGTTGGACCTGCTGGTGATCTGCGCCGAGGCCGGGCTGACGGTCGATGCCGCCTTTGCCCGGGTATCGCGGGAATTGGGCCGGGCTTATCCGGAATTGGGCGAGGAGTTTGCCCTTACGTCAATTGAGCTGAGCTTCCTGACCGAACGGCGGATGGCGTTTGAAAATCTGGCTTACCGCGTCAATCTGGAGGCGGTGCGGGGCGTGGTGACCACCATGATCCAGACCGAGAAATATGGCACGCCGCTGGCATCGGCGCTGCGCGTGCTGTCTGCCGAGTTCCGCAACGAGCGGATGATGCGCGCCGAGGAAAAGGCGGCGCGCCTGCCCGCGATCATGACCGTGCCGTTGATCCTGTTCATCCTGCCGGTGCTGTTCATCGTGATCCTTGGCCCGGCGTCCTGTTCGCTGAAGGATGCGCTGGTTCCGGGCTGACGCGCCGCCGTGCCCACCGAAAACCGGGGCGTATTCAACAAAAAAAGGGGCGCAGCCACCGCTGGCTGCGCCCCTTTTTCATGGCCATTTCCCCGGTTTAGAGCGCGTTGCGGCGATTTTGAGGGCCGTCAGATGATGCCATCTGACTGGCAATCGCTCTAGCGCGGCATCTGAATCGAGGCATAGCAGGTAAACCCGCCCTGCCCCGCGCGCAGGCGGCGGATATATTTCAGATACGCCTGTGACTGGTCATAGCTGGTGCCCGGCAAGGTGCGCCCGGCCAGCGCCTGTTTCACCTCCTCGCCGGTAAATGGGCGCGGCGCCCCGGCAAAAGCGCCGGGGGTCCCGGGGGCGACCAATTCGCCGCTGGCGTTGATATATTGCGAGGCGCGGGCCGGATCAGGCACGGGAATCTGGCAATTCAGCACCGATACGGCGGTCTGGGCAAAGGCCGGGCGCACCGTGACGGCCACCGACGCGGCCGCAGCGCCCAGCACCAATAGCTGCCGCCGGGCGGGCATGGCCGCTGGCTTGGCGCTGTCGGCGGGTTCATCGGGGGCTGATGGCGGCGGGCCGGGCGGGGGTGAATGGGTCATGGCTGACGGCTTAACCCAAGCCAGCGCCAAGGAAAAGCCCCGCCGCACCGCCGCTGCGCCAGCTTCCCACAATGACACAGGCGCAGGCTGGCTGGTTACCATCGGCGCGCCGCTGGCTTGTCGCGGCCCGGGCCTGCCGTGCGCTCCCCCTTGCCCTCGCCAGCCGGGCGGGGCAAACCGCGCGGCCATGTTCGAACGCGAATTTCGATTGCCGCTGGCCGGGCTGATTCTGTTGGTGGGGGCAACCGCCGGGATGCTGGCGCCCGGGCCGGGGGCGGCAACATTGGTGATGCTGGTTGCTGCTGTCATGATGGCGGCGGTGATGATGGCCGCCGGAGCACCGGCCGCAACGCCGGCGTCTGGTCCGGCGCTGCCGGCAGGGCCGGCCACGCTGTTCGACAATGCCGACTTTCTGGCATTGATCGATCAGGATGAACGGCCGATGATTGCCCTGGCGGGCGAGCGGGTGCGGCTGGCCAATGCGGCGGCGCGGCAAGTGCTGGGCAGCCATATCATCGGGGCAGATGTCCGGACCGCGATCCGCCACCCGGCGGCGCTGGGGCAAATAGCCCGGCTGGCGGCCGGCGATACGCCGGGCGAGGATGTCGATTTATTCGATCTTCAGCGCACCGGCGACCGCTGGACGATGCGGCTGGCGCGGCTGAGCCAGGGGCAATGGCTGATCCTGCTGGACGACCGGTCGGCGCTGGACGCCGCCGAGCGCATGCGGTCGGATTTTGTTGCCAATGCCAGCCATGAATTGCGCACGCCGCTCGCCGCGATATTGGGCTATGTCGAGACGTTGCGGCACCTCGACCCCGCTGACGGCGACGCGGTCCGCGAGCGGTTTTTGGCGATCATCGACCGCGAGGCGGGGCGGATGCAGCAATTGGTTGCCGATCTGCTGTCGGTTTCGCGGATTGAAGCCGACCGCTATCGCCGGCCGACCGATCCGGTTGATCTGGCGGCCGTGCTGAAATCGGTGGTCGCGGATTTGCAGGAAAGCGGCGGTGCGCGGGCCAGCGACATTGTGATCGACCGCGCCGACCCCGGCACCCTGGCTGGCGACCGGGCGCAACTGGTGCAGATGGTGCACAATATCCTGACCAATGCGATGAAATATGGCCGCCCGGGCAGCCCGATTACCGCACGGGTTCAGGCGCGGCTGGGCAATTTGCGCTTGTCGGTCGCGGATCAGGGCGACGGCATCGCCGCTGACCATTTGCCCCGGTTGACCGAGCGATTTTACCGGGTCGACAACGCCCGCAGCCGCCAAGTCGGGGGCACCGGGCTGGGGCTGGCGATCGTCAAACATATCGCCGAGCGCCACCGTGCCCGCCTGCATATCAGCAGCGAAGCGGGCGTGGGCACCCGGGTCACGCTCCATTTCCCGGCCATTGGCGGCAGCGCGGCGGGCGGCAGCGCCAGCATGGCCGACTGAGGCTGGCCATATCGGCGTCGATCATTGTAATATATGTGTCATCGAAATAACATAATTGGCCCGCCAGTCACACAGGCGTCACATCCGCCGCCGAATAACCACCAAGGCTGATCGGAAGGTTGATTCGGCGCGACCGCAAAGGACCATTGAATGCGCAAAATATTGCTGGTTTCGGCGCTGTTGCCGCTGGTGCTCGCCGGGTGTCAGGATGAAGCAGGCCGGGCGAGCGGTACCCGCGACGCCATCCGCGCGGTTGGATCATCGTCGGTTTATCCCTTTGCAACATTGGCCGGCGAACGGTTTGCCGAAGCCACCGGCATGAAGACCCCGCAGATTGAATCGACCGGCACTGGCGGCGGGCTGGAGCGGTTTTGCGCGGGGATTGGCCCGGAAACTCCCGATATCTCCAACGCTTCGCGGCGAATGAAATTGTCGGAGTTCGAACGGTGCAAGGCCAATGGCGTCACCGACATCATCGAGGTTGAAATTGGCTTTGACGGGCTGGCCTTTGGCGCATCGGTTGCTGGTCCCGGCTTTGCGCTGACGCTGGAAGATATTTACAAGGCGCTGGCCGCCAATCCCTATGGCCAGCCGAACACCGCGAAAAACTGGTCTGATGTCAATCCGCGGCTGCCGAATGTGCAAATCTCGCTGCTTGGTCCGCCCAGCACCTCAGGCACTTATGACAGTTTTCGCGAGTTGATCCTGATGGCGGGCTGTGATGCCAATGCCGAGATGGCAGCGCTGAAAGCCAGCAATCCCGACCAGCATGACGAGGTGTGCGGCACTTTTCGCGGCTCGCCGCACTATGTCGAGCAGGGCGAGAATGACAATCTGATCATCTCGAAACTGAGCACCAACCCCAATAGCGTGGGTGCGTTCGCCTTCAGCTATCTGGCCGGCAACCTGTCCAAGATCAAAGCCGTGACACTGAACGGGGTGGTGCCATCGATCGAGACGATCAACGATGGCAGCTATCCCGGCTCGCGGACGATGTATATCTACATCAAGAAAGCCCACATCGGGGTGATCCCCGGGGTGAAGGAATATGCGGCCGAGTTTCTGAAGGGCGCGGCGATGGGCGGATATCTGACCGAACGCGGGCTGGTCCCGGCGGTCAAGGACAATGCGGCGGTGGCCCAGGCCAATGTCGACAACCTGACCGTGATGGACGGCAGCGAACTGAAATAGAGCGATTTCCAGTCAGATGCCATCATCTGACGGCTCGGAAATCGCGGCAATGTTGGGGGATTCGAGCGCTCGACCTGATTCAACCAGGTCGAAACGCGCTCTAAGACGCAAAATGGTGATGGGCCTGCCCCGCTGGGCAGGACGACCGGGGGAATAGGGCGGTTCATGGCGCTGTCGACATCTATATTGACGCTGCTCGTGGTGGGTCTGGCCATAATTGGCTGGCTGGCCGGCCGCGCCCGCGCGATGATGGTCAGCGCGCGCAGCGGGCAGCGGTTGCACAGCCGTCCCGGCTATCATGGCTGGTTTGCCGCCCTGTGGCTGTTGTTGCCCGCGCTGGCGTTTTTGTCGGTATGGAACGCAGTGTTGCCCGGCATGATTACCAGCGATGTGGTCGCCAGCCCGGCTGCCGCCGACCTGCCGCCGCCGGGGTTTCAGCGGGCGGCGATCCTGTCGGACGCGCGGGCGGTGGCGCAGGGGCAGCGGGACCGGGTGGCAAATCCAGCCGCCGCGCCGCTGGTTCAGGAATATCGCGACGCCGCCGCGACCTATAGCGGGATTGGCGTGGCCGGGATTTTGGGGCTGATGCTGGCGGGCGGGGCCTTTGCCTGGACGCGGATCAAACCGGCTTTTCGCGCGCGGGCCAAGGTGGAATCGGCGGTGATGGTGGTGCTGTTTCTGGCATCATTGGTGGCGATTTTGACCACATTCGGCATTGTCCTGTCGTTGGCCTATGAATCGTTCCGTTTTTTCCAATTGGTGCCGATCTCCGAATTGCTGTTCGGTACCCGCTGGTCGCCGCAATCCGGGGCGGTGCAGCCCGATACATTTGGCGCGATCCCGCTGTTTTGGGGCACGATTTTTGTGGGCGCGATCATTGCGATGATTGTCGCCATCCCGATCGGGATGATGAGCGCGATTTTTCTGACCCAATATGCCACGCCCCGGGTGCGCCAATGGGTGAAACCGATGCTGGAGGTGCTGGCCGGGGTGCCGACGGTCGTTTATGGCTATTTCGCTGCGCTGACCGTGGCCCCGGCGCTGCGCGATTTTGCGGTGATGCTGGGCGTCAGCAACGCCAGCAC